>JBDLIZ010000207.1:0-8450 GCA_039714615.1 Pseudomonadota bacterium
GGTATACCGTTGATCTGGTGAAAGTCTTCGAGAAAGCTCTGCAGGTAGATATCCCGGCCGATGTCATCTACCAGCGCGTTGCCGATCAGGGTGTTGGAAGCCAGTGACGACAACTGATTACGCAGCGATTGAAGACGTGAATTTTGATGTTGCGCGACATCGTAGACGCTCTCGCTCAGAGCGTCAGAGAGTTTCTCCATCATCTGAATGCGCATGGCCTGATAGGATGCACCACCAAGGATTAGAGTGGTAATGAGCGTGAGTAGCGCCGCACTTGCAGCAATACGCAGGGTTAGATTCCACCGGGAGGGCATGATTTTGCTCGAGCTATTCATTCAATGGTGGGGATCTCAGACAGAGGGACAATCGCGCCATCCTTACGGTAACGGGCCATGAACACTTGTTCGGGCTTCATGGCATCGTGGTTTTCGGCACTGAAGGGACGGGGATAGTTGCCGGTAAGACCACGATAATCCTTTACCCGTTCCAGTGCGTCGCGTATGGCATTTCTATTCGTACTGCCGGCGATATCGACGGCCCTGGCGAGAATGTGGGTCAGATCGTAGGCGTGCCCCAGGCCGACTGGTGATGCCACCTCCTCAATAGTGTTGATATTGAACAGTTCTCTGGCGATCGTCATGACCTGATCCCGTTTATCCGGCTCTGCGTTAAACAGACTGAAGCTCTGGACCACAGAAAAATCGAGCTCGTTCAGCAGGGGGCCGCTATTCTCCACCATCTTGCCACCGGTAACCCCCCAGTGAGAGATGATGGGTAAGCGCTTGTCAGCTTCAACCTGTTCCAGTTGCCGGACCAGGACGGAACCCTCGATGTCGTTTGCCACCATGATGATGGCATCGGCACCGGCATCCTGCAGGGCCAGATAGTGGCGAAGCATCTCCTTTTCGCCCCAGTTGTACCAGACAGGCTTGAGGATACTGATATCTGACTGCAGTTTCTGCAGGCGCTGCGCGGCCTTCGCACTGCTTCTGCCCCAGCCGGTATTGGGCACCAGAATACCCACCCGTTTCGCGCCCTTGGAGCGGGCGTGCTGCAGCATCACCGGCATGGCGTAACTATCTTTCAGCGACAGACGGAAGGAGTAGCTGGGCTGATGGCCATGGTCGGTGATTCCGTCTGCCGCTCCCCAGGGATCCAGAAGTACGATACCCAATCTATGGACCAGAGCGAGCTCCTCCAGAATGACTGGACTGAAGCGGCCGCCGATGACGGCAACCAGATCCTTGACTTGAGCGAACTGGCGAATGTTCTCCTTGCCGCGCGCCGGCACGGAGCGGTTGTCGCGGGTGAGTAGTTTCAGGGGACGTTCTCTCAAGACACCACCGGCAGCATTGATCTCATGCAACGCGATACGTATGCCCTTTTCGATGGCTTGGGCGGAGGTGCTGTTGATCAGACCAAACTCCCCGTCCAGCCCGATGTAGACCGGCCTGCGCTCTTCGGCCTGAGCGGTAAAGGCAAGCAGCAGAAAAAGTGTAAGCAACAGATGTCCAAATAGGGGCATATTCAATCTCTTAGGATTGCGAACCAAATAAGTTGACCAACGGGCGCCGAATAATCGTTGGTATTCAAGGCGAGGTAACGGGCGCATAGCCAGGCTATGTCACTGTTGTCGCAACGCCGAATACGGGTGATAAGGCAAGCCAGTTGGGTAAGTAATTTCGTTCGCATTCCTTAATATGATTGTCAGGGATCATTATGATTGGTTTTTACAGAATCTGTAGGGTTGGGCCAGACAACCCTATTGCGACCAAGTCTCTTGGCCTGGTAGAGGTTGGTGTCGGCCTGGTCTATTAGATCGGAATCGTTGGAATTAGCAGAGGGGACCATTGTGCTGCCCCCAATGCTTACAGTGAGATGCGACATGCCCGTTTCCCGGGGGAAACGGAGATCCAACTCCTCCACCATTTCGCGGATCTTTTCAACCAAAAGCCTGGCGCCCTTATGGTTGGTGCCGGGCAGAAGTACTACAAACTCCTCACCCCCATATCTGGCGGCCAGGTCAACGGAACGGTTAACGCATTGGACTAGTGTCTGTGCGATCTTGATCAGAGCCACGTCACCTGCCGGATGGCCGAGGCTGTCGTTGTAGCGCTTGAAAAAATCCACATCGATGATCGCGAGGGAGACAGGTTTCCATACCCGCAGCGCCCGATACCACTCACGGCTTAACTGTTCATCAAAATGGCGGCGGTTGGGTATCTCTGTCAGTGCGTCCAGTTTGACAAGCCGCTCCAGCAATTTACGCTGGTGTATATAATTAAGGTGATTGCGGACCCTGGCCTTAACAATCTCGGGATGAAAGGGTTTTACGATGTAATCCACCGCCCCCAGCCTGAGGCCCTTCTCCTCATCCTCCATGGAGTCGAGTGCGGTTAGAAATATTACGGGAATATCGCGTGTTTTGTCTTCCAGTTTTAGCCGGCGGCAGACCTCCAAGCCATCTATCCTGGGCATTCGGATATCCAGCAAGATGAGATCGGGCGGGTTCATTTCCACGGACCGCAGGGCAAAATTCCCACTGGGTGCAACGCGGATCTCCCACTTCTCTCCCTTCAACAGTTCAGCCAGCAGATTGAGGTTATCCGGTGAATCGTCAACGATCAGTATGCTAGGTATAGCTGATTTGTCGCCCATAGATATGATGTTTCTTCCAACCCGTGTGATAAAAAGGGAAAGCTCCCTCACTATATTGGGATAGTGATCCCCGGTGTCCATAAACCATATATAAATAGCCTGTCCAGGAAAGCCCTTTACCGGCCATTACCTCTTAACAGTAGCAGTTCTTTAGCCTTGTCCTCGGCTTGGTGGCGCATTCGGAATGTGTCAATAATAATTATCCTCATAAGATCTCTTACACGTCTCGTGGTTTTCTTTGCAATCCGTAACGTATATCAAGCCAGATGACGAAGTCGGCGGGGAGAAGTCATAGGCGGTTTTTATAACAGAAGTAAGCTGAAAGCTACAGAGTGATAATTGGGTTTTGAATGCGTCAGTTTAATCCTTCACTTGAGCAGCAGTAGTAATGTCATGTGAGTACATAAAGTTATTTAATTTAACGTCGACATTCCATGTGACAGCAGTAGTTATAAATTCAATGGTAGCAGTTTTTTGACGTTATTAAGGAGTGCTCAATGACTAAAACAAGCCTTATCTCTACGGCGATCCTATTTATAATGACTCTGGTGATTGTTCCGACTCAATTTGCTTTCGCCCAAGTCCTTCCTTGTGAAAATCCAGTTCTGGCCGATTTGGTGGCAGGACAGCATACTGACTCTGGTGATGTGAGTGTATGTAATGAAGCCGATACACTCTATGTGCAGTATGCCACCGTTGATGGTTGGTTGATGACTGAGACTCATCTGGTCGTGGAACAACACCCTGAATCTATTCCTCAGATGGGTAGTGGAAATCCAAAAATAGGCCATTTTACCTACCAACGAACCTATACGCCGGGCACCAACGAAGATACCTATGAAATTGATCTGAGTGGATTGGGTCTTGTTGAGGGGGATGAGATAGTGATAGCAGCGCACGCGGTGGTGCAATTGGCCGACGAAGAAGGTAACCTGATCCAGCAAGAAACAGCTTGGGGGGATGGTGAAGACTTTGCCGGGCGAAACTGGGCAACCTATATCACCTATACCTTGCAGTCCGGCACACCCAATGGTGGAGGCGATGGCGGTGATGGTGGAGGACGCTAACATTTCTAGTTATTCTGCTGACCTATGGCTAGTGGGGTAAACAGTACTTCGTTTTTGGGGGATGCGGCGGCTCTAGAGGCTGTTCCGCTCCTCCGCAAGTATTCGCCACTTAGGTGCTAATCGTGCCTCTATTTTCGCTATGAAAAGAGACAGTTATATAGATTAGATTCACTTCTTACACTTTTCGTTCTCCATCAAGGGCCCTCAAAAGTCTGCTGTGACCAAGAGTATTCTTTTTATTACATCAGTCATTCTCAAGACACCTCAAATAATTACAATTTTCAATTCTCATTAAGAACCTGCTTTGTTCGAATGGGTTTAAAAAGAATAATAAAATCAGTTGGTTATTAAGCTACAGTAAAAGTCTAAGGGGTTTTTTATTTAGGCGAAAACCGTTTGTCGGCCAATTTGAACGGCTTACTGCGGTGTGACGGTAGGTAGTAATCCTTTGTGTTATAAACCCCATTATGAAACATTCAACTGGCGTTACACTCATTGAGCTGATGATAGCAGTTGCCCTATTCGCGATTGTACTAACGCTAGGGGTACCGAGTTTCCAGAAAGTAATCGAAAACAATAGTCTTGCTACCAGGCTTAATATACTTGTAACCACCCTGAATTATGCACGTAGTGAGGCTGTAAAACGTGGTAAACGAGTAAGCGTTTGTAAGAGTGATGATGGGGTAGATTGCGGGGCCGGCGGATATGAGGATGGTTGGATTGTCTTTGTAGAAGAGGTTGCAAGCGGTGACGGTACCAGGCAGGTAGCTACTGAGGAATTGATTCAGATCCGCGAATCTCTCAATGCAAATATGACTCTGCGAGGCAACAACAACTTCATCAACTTCATTTCATTCATGCCTACAGGAGAGGCTAACAATATCGGCCGATTTGTTTTGTGTAAAGAGAGCGATCTAGAAAAGTCCCGAGCGATTTTCGTCATTAGAACAGGCAGAGTTCGCCTTGCTAAGGACGAAAATAATGACAATATCCCAGAAGATGAACTTGGTAACAACATCACCAGCTGTACGCCCCCCTAATAGGAGTGAATCTATGGTTTCAGGGACGATAAATGGCATGCGAGGTTTTTCGCTCATTGAAGTGCTTGTTGCTGTGTTAGTGCTTTCCATAGGGTTGTTGGGGTTAGCGGGTTTGCAGAAGACGAGCATAAGCAATACACACAGTAGTTACTTACGAAGCCAAGCTAATTATCTAATCTATGATTTAATCGACAGAATGCGGGCTAACCGCGCAACGGCCAAAACCGGTAGCTACAACATTCCTTTCGATACTGCCCCAAATGGGACAACAAACTGTGAGACGGCGATCTGCTCTGCTGCCGATATGGCAGTGTTCGATCGCAATCAGTGGAAATGTTTATTAGGTAAATGGAATGCAAATTCGGTCTGTAATACTACATTATCGATTGTAGGTCGATTACCCGACGGTGATGGTGAGATTGCACAGAATGGCGATGTTTTTTCGGTACGCGTAAGGTGGATTGATCGCGATGGGCAATCGTTAACATTGGAGGTTAATACAGAACTATGAGAACCCTACCCAACAGCGTTTCTCTGAGTTATCGGCAAAGGGGGGTGTCGATTATTGAAGTAATGTTATCAGTAACGTTAGGGTTAATGCTCATCGGTGGCGTCTTGAAGATATTTGATACTAGCAAGCGTAGTTATCGGCTAACGGAGAATCTTTCAAGAATGCAGGAAAGTGCGCGGTTTAGCATGGATGTGCTTACTAAGGACCTCCGTATGGCTGGATACATGCCGTGCCGCATTGGTGGAGCGGGCGATATCGCCAATACCCTTAATAGCACCAGTTCCTTCTTCGATTTTTTTGGCTCAGCATTAAGAGGTTATGAAGGAGGGGTTAGCACTTTTCCTGCGGAATTCCCAGCAGTAGGTGCAAATCCCGGTGATAGGGTCGCAGGTAGCGATGCCGTCGTTATTCTCAGAGGTGGCACCGAGTCTTACACTATCACACAACACAATCCTGCATCTGCACAGTTTAAACTAAATAATTTACACACCTTGGAAGACGGGGACATCCTATTAGTTTGTGATGCCAACAGCGCAGGAATATTCCAAGCCACGAACGTCAACTCTAGCAATAAAACCGTAGTTCACAATATCGGTACGGGATCACCTGGAAACTGCTCAGTATCTATAGGTGGATCGGGTGATTGTAGTGATATGTCGAACCTTGATGACCATACCTATGGTCCAGGATCGCAGTTGGTGAAATTCGAATCCTATGGATACTACATTGGAGTGAGCAACTCGGGGAGGACACGCTCACTTTACCGCCTAAGCTTAAATGTAAACAGCGGTGCAATAACAGCATCTATGGTGGCTGAGGAGCTATTGGAAGATATCGAAAACATGCAAATTCTATACGGTATAGATAACGATGCAGATAGCGATCCCGAGCAATACGTGACTGCAAACAATGTGACTTCATGGGACGAGGTGATCGGCGTACGAGTAGGCTTGCTCAATCATACCCCTGATGAAGTAAACGAGCAGAATGATACAAAGACCTATAATGTAGTGAGTACTCCCATAGGTGCCTCCGGCACGATTACCCATGAGGCGGATCGGCGCCTACGTTATGTGTTTTCATCAACCATAAAGGTGCGTAACAGGGGGTTAAACTAAGCGATGAACAAGACCGTACAAAACGAATATAAAGGGAATGTTACAAGGCAGGATGGCGCAGTTCTTTTTATTAGTTTGATCATGTTACTACTGTTGACGCTGATTGGTATTACCGGAATGCAGACCACTACCTTTGAAGAACGAATGGCGGGTAACAGCCGCGATCGTCAGATGGCATTTGAGGCTGCAGAAACGGCACTGCTGGCGGCGGAAACATATATTGAAGACAATGTCATTGCGATCGGGGCCTTTGATAACGATGGAAGCGATGCGCTATATGATGATTCTATGGAAAAGATATGGAATCTTATTGATTGGGACGGCACTGATGGTGTCAATACCAACGAAGCCCTTAGCTATAGCGATTTTGATAGCACCTATAATATCCATACATCGCCAAAATATGTGATCCAGCATTATGCTACGGTGACAGCAGACGAAGATTTGCTCAACTTGGATAATTATGGGCAGGGCACCGGTGCCGGTGAAACAGAGATGTTTCGTATAACGGTGCGTGGTACTGGTGGCAGTGAGAATGCAGTAGTCTATATCCAAAATACCTATGGTAAGCAGTTATAAAGCAGAGGTGGAGATCAATGGTTGTGCATCTGACCTCCCCTTGCGGAGACGCATGATACAAGGAGTATTGATTATGGACAGAAAAGTTAGCGATTGCTTTACAACTGTACAGGGTCATCTCCTTCTAGCAGTAATAATCATATTTTCTCTGTCCACGACGGTAATGGGAGGTGCCCTTAACCTCGCCGATAATGCCTTAGAAGTCCTCTCAGGTGTTGAACCCAATATCATGGTGCTTTCCGATGACTCCGGGAGCATGGATTGGGGGGTGATGACGACAGAGAATGAAGGGACATTCTTATTAGGGCCTTGGTCCTACTACTACGCACATCCCAACCCAGGAGCTAGCGGGACAACCTCACCTTCAGCGAACATTAGCTTCTATGTGGTGCCCAGTGAGGAAAAATTGGTCTCAGCAGGCGTTCCTGCTCCGCAAGGAGGTGTGTGGCGGGCGTGGAATGCGCAGTACAATCGAGTCTATTATAATCCAGAAATTACATATATTCCGTGGTCCGGTGTGGATACAACCGGCACTGGATATACTAACGTCTCACCTAGTAAGGCGTATTATAATCCTTTTGTCCCTTCTGAAGGGAGCCTCAATCTGACAACAACCACGACTTACGACACCGATTGTGGGCTGCTGGCAGATTGCACTACCGCAGGTCTTACTGGGTTGTTTTCGGTATCGGATTTTTATCCAGCGCGTTATTACATTTGGATTGATGCTGATAACGACAGTGTGGTAGACGAAGACGACAAACATACCCTAGTGGAGATACGCAACTCGGGTTGTACTGCCGGGGCTAAATGCCCATCGACCTTTGTTCGGCCTATCCATGATGAAAATATCGGAAGCGGGCGCAGTGATTGCAGCACCAATAACGGTGATGGCACCGTGACTTGTAATTACAATGAGGAGATTCAGAATTTTGCCAACTGGTTTAGCTACTACCGAAAGCGTGAATTAACCGCGAAAGCAGCGCTGAGTAATGTCGTTGAAAAAAATACTACCGCCAGGATAGGCTATGCCACTATCCTTAATAACGCAAGTAATGCTTTGCAAGTGGCCTCCATGAATGCCTCTTCCGCCAGCGGTAACAAGAAAAGCCTCTTAGACAAGATATTTTCCACTTATACAACGGGTCCAATAAATAGTACACCCTTGAGGGTGAATCTGGATGCCGTAGGACGATATTTCGAGTGTCGCAGTGGAGATATCTTCGGTTCAAGTGCCGATAGCACACCGGGGAGTGTGGGCTGTCCGGTATTGGCTTCCCCCGGCGGTAGTTGTCAGGGAAATTATACGGTTCTCATTACCGATGGTTTTTACAATCAGGCCGTCCCCGCCACCTTTGTAGGCAACACCGATGGCAGCAGCAATACCAACTATGATGGCGGGGCCTTTGCCGATACTTACAGCGATACTTTGGCCGATGTGGCAATGTCTTACTATGAACGGGATTTGCATTCTACG
>JBDLIZ010000208.1:0-8433 GCA_039714615.1 Pseudomonadota bacterium
TCTGTTATCTCCGAACATGTTTGTAGCGTCCTTCACGTTACCCGACATAGTCAGGAAGGGTAGATAGTGTCGTCTATGTCGTTAACGACATAGTCGCCATAGCTTCGCTACGCATTTGTTACAGCGGGGAACGGATATCCGCACCATTCAGTCTTTGCTGGGGCATAAGGATTTGCAGACAACGATGATTTATACCCATGTGTTGAAGCAGGGTGGTGAGGGGGTAGCGAGTCCGCTGGATGATTTGTGAACGAGCAGAGTCACCCGCGGACAGAATAGAGAACGGGCTTTGCCACCTCCGTAGGTTGAACCGATCTGTTGCCGCCCCTTTCATTTGGCGGTGCCTCAATAGTTTAACCCTAACACTCACCCTCCTCACCCTCACCCCAGGCACCAGGTCTCACATTGCACGATAACGTCGTATCGTGCCAGCTGAGGGGTTCTAAAACAGCTTCCAAGTCATTTCTAGATCCAATATGCTTACCCTAGACGGCTCCACCGGTGAAGGTGGGGGGCAGATCCTACGCTCCGCACTATCGCTATCGATGTGCCTCAGCCGCCCGTTCCGCATCATTAACATCCGCGCGACGCGGCGCAAGCCTGGGCTAAGACGCCAACATCTGGCAGCCGTACTGGCTGCCGCCGAGGTTTCAAATGCTACCCTGGAGGGTGCGACACTGGGATCTGGAGAACTTAGATTCGTCCCCCGCCGAGTCGCTGCGGGCCGTTATGTTTTCGACATCGGCACGGCAGGCAGCACCACCTTGGTAGCACAGACCCTTTTACCTGCCCTGCTTGGTGCGCGTGGGCCCTCCCGATTGGAGATCGGTGGTGGTACCCATAACCCTCGGGCCCCGAGCTTTGATTTTCTGAAGCAGGCCTTTGTTCCTCTCATCAACCGCATGGGCGCAAAGGTTTCGGTGCATCTCGAAAGGCCGGGTTACTTTCCTGCCGGTGGTGGTCGTATGTGCCTAGACATCTCTCCGCCCCCAGCCCTCAACCCCTTGGAACTGCATGAACGCGGTGAGATCCTGAACCTGAAGGCTACGGCGGTCGTCGCCAACCTGCCCCTGCACATTGCCCAGCGAGAGCTCAAAACAATTGCCACCGAGCTCGATCTGAAACAAGAGGCCTTGGAACTGCACCAGGAGGACAGGGCTCGAGGTCCGGGCAATGTCCTCACCGTTACGGCCCAATGCCGCCACATCACCGAGGTCTTTGTGGGATTTGGTGAACGGCGGGTGCGAGCCGAAACCGTGGCCTCAAATGTGGCTAAAGCAGTTCGCCGTTACCTGGCCGCCGATGTGCCCGTGGGAGAAAACCTGGCCGATCAGCTGTTATTGCCTCTCGCATTGGCCGGTGCAGCCTCTTTCCTCACCCTACGGCCCAGCCGCCACACGATGACGAACGTCGAAGTCATCCAAAGGTTTATGGATAGGCGCATCCTCACGCGGGAGGTCGATACCGATGTATGGAGGATATGGATAGAGGGCTGTTGACATATGTTCTATCACAGCACTCGATGCCCTACCCTCTCAGAAGCTGTTTTAAAACTCCTCAGCTGGCACGATACGGCGTTATAAATCGGCTCAAAATGCTCATTTACTACCGTGTAAACTGCGCTTTCTCACCGATTTATGCCTTGTCTCGCACTCACCTGAGAATTTTTAAAACAGCTTCTCAGACAGCAAAATCCTTCAGACGTACCGGCTGTCGCTTGGCCCCCCAAGTACCGTGTTGGGCCTCGAACGCACCTGCGCATGGCGTACCGCAGTGACTACAACGCCCCTCGGCCGACAGGTTCCAGGCAGTGATGATGTACCAATCGCGCCCGATCAGCTTGGTACCGCAGTGATGACAATAAGTGCTTCCCCCCTGCTCGTCATGCACATTGCCGGTGTAGGCATAACGCACCCCGTTACCCATGGCGATCCGTCGTGCCCGTGAGAGGGTCGCCGCCGGGGTGGGCGGATTGTCCAGCATCTTCCAGTCCGGATGGAAGGCGGTGAAATGCATCGGCACTTCCGGACCTAGGTTATCGACTACCCAGCGGGTCATCTCGTCGATTTCTGCAGCGGAGTCGTTCTCACCCGGGATCAGCAGGGTCGTGAGTTCAATCCAGACATCAGTCTCGTGTTTCAGATATATCAGGGTATCAAGCACGGGTTGCAGATGCCCGCCGGCGATCTTCCAGTAAAAGCGTTCGGTAAATGCCTTGAGATCCACATTGGCCGCGTCCATGTAACGATAGAATTCCCGACGCGGCTCATCGCACATGTAACCCGCGGTTACGGCTACGGACTTGACATCGTAATCCCTACAGGCCTTGGCGACATCGATGGCATATTCCATGAAGATAACCGGATCATTGTAGGTATAGGCCACCGCCCTGCAACCCAAGGCATGGGCCGCTCGGGCGATCTTTTCCGGTGGGGCCTCATCGGCAAGCGTATCCATCTCCCGCGATTTACTCATATCCCAGTTCTGGCAGAATTTGCAGGCGAGATTACAGCCCGCGGTACCGAATGACAGAATCGGGGTGCCCGGCAGAAAATGATTCAGGGGTTTCTTCTCTATGGGATCGATACAGTAGCCGCTGGAGCGGCCATAGGTGGTCAATTCAATCCGATCGTGCTGATTGGCCCGTACGAAGCACAATCCCCTTTGTCCCTCGCGCAGTTTGCAGTAACGGGGACAGACATCACACTGGATGCGACCGTCCTCGAGTTGGTGCCAGTACTTGGTGGGCACAGCATCCGGAATCGATGTTGCGTGCATTGCGGTTGCCTCTGATTGTTTGAACCTAGATCCTGCGAGTGATCGCACTCACATAGCGCAATCTCTTGATCCGTATAGCGATATTTGCTCCCTCGGCAATCACAATAAGGATTCCATCCTTAGGTCCGTTAACGGCACCTCCCTGTGCCACTTCTGCATTCGGCCTCAAATTCACTTTACGAATCAATATCTTACACTCTTCAAGCACGATCACTTGCAGTGATCTAGGTTGAAAAAATGCCGCTTAAAACCCTACCCATGACGGGTATATCCAGAGCAGCTATGGATACAGTCTCCTACGATAAAGTTTAGTACCTATTGACTGAAATCAAGCCCCCCCTTTCTCGATAGATGTATTATTAAAAGGCGGTAATTATAAACAGGTATAATGATTACGATTATACCTGTCATTCAGGAGAACAGCATGAACACCACATGGGTATTAGTTGCCGACAGTAGCCGCGCCCGGATATTCACGGCCGCGAGTGCGATAGCATCACTTCAAGAAATAGAGACCCTGGCTCATCCAGAAGGCAGGTTACACGAACAGGACATCACCAGTGATCTACCGGGCAGGTCCTTCGACAGCCACGGCCAGGGCCGGCATGCGATGGGGGCAAAGGTGGAACCTAAACAGCAAGAGCAAATCACCTTTGCCAGACGAATCTGTGATCGAATCGATATGGCGAGAGACCAGGGAGATTATAACCAGCTGATCCTGGTCACTACACCGGCATTGCTGGGATTACTGCGAAAACAAATGAGCTCAGATACGGCAAAACGGGTAACCCATGAAGTGGTCAAAAACATCACCCGGTTGAGTGCTGAGCAGATACGTCAGCACCTGCCGGAAAGACTGCCTCAATTACCCCAATAGATTTTCGGCACTGGCTCAGAAGCGGTATAACGATGGATCATACACCGTGCAACGCGCCTCTCTTAACTCGACAGATAAGGTGATGTCATGCCCAAGGGTCTGACAAAAAAACAGTTAATACAATCCACAGAACGTCTACTCAAGCATCGCGAACAGCTGGCCCAGCAGGCGGAAGAAGAATCCCACAAATCCCGCCAGGGCGCCTACCGCAGGCTGGTTGGAGAGGTGCATAACAGCGGCGAGGAATCCGTTGCCGAACAACTCACTGGCCTGGACGCCGAACTGGCAGACCGACACCTTGCCGCATTGCATGAGGTCGATGCGGCCTTAGAGCGTATTGAGCAGGAAACTTATGGAATCTGCATCGATTGCGGTCAGCTCATCGGCATCAAACGTCTGCAGGCCTACCCGATGGCCAAACGCTGCATCCAATGCAAACAAAAATTCGAGAGAGAATATGGGGGGATGAATACACCGAGCCTTTAGGAATGCGGACGAAATAAGTTGACCAACGGGCGCTGGTTGATTGTTCGTATTCAAGGCGGTGCGAGTGTTTGACGACGGCTAATCAAAACCAACAATAGCTACCAAAAGAGGATGAACGACATGATTACCTCATCGAAATTATGCCCACGACTCGTATTTCCATTTGCAATGACAGGAGCATTCGAAATGAACAAGATAACGCTCTGTGCGTTGATAACAGCAATGAGCCTGTGGGGCGCTTCACCTTCTATCGCGGATGTGGGCGTGACGAATGCGTGCCAGGATGACATTAAGGAATTACAGGACAAGATTAATGATAACAAAGATGACTATACGGCAGAATCACGCAGAAAGGCTAAGAATCATTTGTTGGCTGCCAAAACCAATCGTCTGAATCCGGTAAAATGTCGCGGCAATATCCTTGATGCCCGCAATGAACTTCAGAAAAGTAAACGGGACAAAAAAAAGAAGGAGAAAGATTAATCTCATCTGGGTGCAATAACAGTAGAAAAAATAACGAGACGAGACTGCACGAGTTATCGAAATCCCGACGTCGCGGTGGATAAGCTCTGACACGAAGTTTTTCGGAGTCAAGATCACTGAAGACGCACCCACACACATCTAGGAGCGTCCCTACACAACGCTGATCTGGTATGCGCCCAAAGGCCAAAACCTATCTGGCATCGGCAGGCTTCGATTCGATGAGATGGTGACCCCTTTTTCCTTTTTCGATATCCCCGGTGCGCACGGCGCACCCTGATGGACAACTCATTTCAGTAGCATTCCTTAGCCCACCTGTCTCGCCGCAATACCTCAGGAGACAGGTGGTCCGACGGAGGCCTTTTACATCGTGCTATCAACCACCGCCGGTACGCAGGATCCTGGTGCCTTTTCTCTGGAACAGGCCTTCGAGCCGGTCGCGTCCGCCCTGTTTCAGCTCGGCAATACGCAGTTTGAGTAGATCACCCATACTCACCAGACCCACGAGTTGGTCACCATCCATTACGGGCAGATGGCGGATTCGATGCTTAGTAATGGCAACGATCAAGGTATCCACCGCACTGTCCAAATCACACACTATCAAATCACGGGTCATGATCTCACTGACCGGATGATCTACGTTCCCCCCACCTTGTTCAGCGATGAAGCGAACGACGTCACGCTCAGAGACTAGACCGGCAACCTGTCCATTTGCTTTTTTTATGATCACAGAACCTATGCGTCGCTCATTGAGCAACTTTGCCACATCTTTGATGCTGGTATCGGACCCCACAGAAATCACATCGGGGCCTTTTATTTTTAGGATCTCACTGACCTCCATTCATGCCTCCTTAATATGTTTATGAGCCTGGATATTTGGCTATTTATCGGTAGAAATACTACTTTCTCAGATGCTAACAAAATTCTGCAGTAGATGCGCATCAGTTATTAGAACTTCCTTGCGCGAAAACCACCGCAATCAGCCTCGTGAGGACCTTTCCCGCCTCGAAATAATACCGCGCCACTTCGCGGGCAGCGCTACAGTGCTTTGTGTAGTTCACTTCGACCTCTGCTATGGCAGTGATCGCTTGGTCTAGATTATTGAAGGCGAACAACCCCCTGCCGGTTTCGATATTGTCGGTAAAACCCGTGTCCTGAACAATAACGGGACGTCCCGTGGCGAGGTAGCAGGCACTGCGCTCACTGAACCAACCGCTGCGAGAAACCACATAGCCATGTTTGGCTACCGAGAATTCTGCTTTCGAGCCTTGCAAATAGCGCTGATAGGTACCCAGAGTAGAGGTCACGACCAAGGGGTCGCGCATCCTCCAACCCTGGGCTTTGAGCAGCTTACGAGGTGCATGCTCACTGCCCAAGGCCAGCTCCAGGGTCACCGGAGTCTTTCCCGGCAAATCAAGAAAGGACTCGAAGGAGGTGGATTTCATCCCGAACTGCTGACCTTTGTATAGAATACTCTGGTAGCTATCCCACTGCATTACTGTCGTATAGAACCCTTGAGGAACGGGTGGGGTCTGCGACCAGGCTTCCAACACGATGGGTTGACGCGTTGCTCGCCAGGCAAAGCCATCGTCCGGTATTTGACCGTCGACCCCGGCGACATTCTCCCCAAAGCTAAAGAAACAGGTATGCCTGCTTGCCTGCGCCCTGGCCTTGGAATCTGTCAAATGACGGATCTGGGTAAACACCGGATCGGTATCCAGCAACACCCGGTGGGGGATTTGAAGGAACCAGGGACGTAGCGGATTTATCCCCGAAAGGTTGATCAGCAATTCAGCCGTCTCGCATAGACTAGCGGTCTGCTCGGCACAGGGTCCCAACCACCGCCGCTTATGGGCATCGTAATAGGCCCAGCGCCTTGCCATCCCTATCCAGTCGAAGGCCCGTTTGGTAAACCCAAGACCATAGGTCGGATCGGTATCCGTGACATGTCTTTGCGGATCATAACAGGAAGGATAATCGTCACTGTCTTCGAGGAAATAGACATCGTGACCGAGACGGGCGAGTCCCAGCACATATTGCAAATGGTGCCAAGCCATCCCGCCCAGAGGTCCGCGTACGATATAACCCAGCACGATGATTCGCAGACGGCTATTCATACTGGGCGACCATCCCCAAGCGCCAGTGCCTCATCGATCAATTCGGTGAGAACCTTGTCGGAATCGAAGTATTCTTCGGCGATGCTCCTTGCGGCATTTTGATGCTGCGGATAATGAGCCTGCACATGAGCGATGGCCTGCACCGCCTCCTCCAGGGTGGAAAACGACAAAATACCCTCACCGGTAGGCAACACCGTTTCGAATCCGGTATCCTGCACCACCACCGGCCGGCCTGCGGCCAGATAACAGGCCGAACGGCAACTAAACCAGCCGGGCCGGCCGACGACATAGCCGTTTTTCGCTACACTCCATTCGGCCTTTGACGACTCGATATACGACCGATAGCTGTCAAGGTCCGGACACACCTCATCCGGATCGACCACCCGCCACCCTCGGCGACGCAGCAGTTCTCGGGGCGTGCGCCGTGTCTTTCCTGCATTGACGGCGATCTCCAGCGCAGTATCCGGGACCAGCCTTGGTAGATCAATGAATCGTTCGAACTCGATGTCCTTTTGGCCGTAGGTCTGGCCCTGATAGCTGAGCGGCTTGTAACTGGTCCAGTTCATCACCGTGGTAAAGACCTCGCGACAAGAGGCCCTTACCTGCCACTTCTGCAACACCACGGGTTGACGGGTAGGATGCCAGGCATATTCGGTTGCGGGTATCGCTGGCGATTTCAGGGCCTCGCCAAAGCTGAAGTACACGTCATGAACATTTAACAATCGGCGAAAATCCTGTTGTCCACGGGCGAGTTTTACCTGGGTGAACACGGGATCCGAATCGATGTAGGCCATGCATTTCACCCGCCGATATCGCTCAGGGTCCGCTAGACTCCCAGACACGTTGATGAGCAGATCCGCACTTTCGCATAATTTATCCCAGCGTTCACCCGAGATGCCAAACCAACGGGACTGCCAGGGAAAGCGGTACCCCCATCTGTCCTGCAGACCGAATCTAGCCATAACCCTGGACAGATAATCGACATTGAATCCGCAGTCCTTTGCTACCCCGCCCTGCAGCGGGTTGAAGGGCCACTTTCCGGTATCTTCCAGATAGTAGACGTCATGTCCTAGTCTTTGCAGCCCCAGGACATATTGGATATAGTCCCAAGTCACCCCGCCCAGCGGGTACTGAGCGATCAGACCGGTGACAATGATACGCAAACGAGAATCCATGGCGGAGAGCTTGTTATAGGTAACCCAGGCGTAGTCCCAGATCGTGGAGTTGTTCGAGCCGCCAATGACAATCCTTGGCACTGACCTCGAACCCGTCGCCCAACCAGCGCAGTTGGGTATAGATGCGCGCGATCTGCAGCCGCTGATGAAAACCCTCTGGTGATGAATCCTTCCAGCGGGTCTGCCGGTATCGGTTTTCACAACGCTGGGCGATCTTGGCAGGCCACCTGTCCGTCAGACTAGCCAGATCCAACTCCCCCGCCGCTATCGCCGCCGATTCCCAATCCACCGGATAAAGTGCTCCCTCGTGGACCAAGACATTCTGCGGATAAAACTCGCCATGAATGACCGTAAGGGGTTCGCTGAGCAGATCACCCACCTGGGCCTCGAAGCGGACACAAAGCGAACGCAACCAAGATAAGGATCGTGATCGTTGCTTGGCAAACAACAGGGCTCGACGCGTCCACCCCAGATCATAACCGGCATCATATCGGCGCAGAAAGGTAAGCCCTCCTTGCTT
>JBDLIZ010000209.1:0-8248 GCA_039714615.1 Pseudomonadota bacterium
CACGCGCTTACCCACCGAAACGAGGATGGCGATAATGATATTGGCCACCTTTTATTTGGTTCAATCGCACTGCTGTTTTTTTTTCGGGTCCTCTTGGTTGATATGCTGCAGTTATTTTGATCCGGAGCAAAGATCACATCTTGTAAGGACGTTGCCTGGCGTCTTCTTCGGGCATCAGTAACAGACGTTCAGACTCCGGTTTATTCAGCTGATCCTGCAGATATCTTGCACGGTCGATAATCGTTGGCGGTTTTTCCGATTGGTTACGCATAAATCGGGTGAGAAACCCTGGCCCTTCAGAGACTTCCGGATCAAGGCGGATGGCCTTTTCATAATCCGCCAGCGCTCCGGGATAGTCGCCCATCCGGTCCTTCAGAATACCTCTATTGGCGAAGGTGGCGCCGAAATCTGGGGCTCGATCGATAGCCTCATCGTAGGTAGGCAGGGCTTCGTCGTACCGCTCCATCAGCATCAGGGCCTGGGCCTTACCCCGGAGCGCGGCAGCATTGTTCGGTTCCCCGGCCAGCAGCCCTTGATATTCCTTCAACGCGTCTTCATGGTGTCCGTCTTCCAAGTATTTCATGGCGGCGCTGAACTCGAAAGCGCCCGGTTCCGTTTCGGCCAGGTAACCGTCATAGATCGTCCAGAATACCCACGCCACCGTCAATACTACGGCGACTCGCACCAGGATCTTGTAAATGTGCTCATCCATCGGTGGGTCCGAGCAGTTGCAGGTTGAAAATCCAGGAGAACGCGAGCACCAACAGAAAGGCAATAAAGCGTGCGCGGGCTTTTTGTCCGTTGATCTCGTCGTTGGAGAGTTCACGGCCTGACTTGCGTTGCAAACGGCGGACGGATAATACCCAGATCAGTTTACTAGTAGGGAAAAACAACAAAAGGGCCAGTACGGCTACGGACAGATAAAAGTATGTATTCACGGCATCTGCATCAGGGGCTCAATGAAAAACATCCTCGGGATTCTTGATCTCGGACGAACCGGTTGGTAAGGCTCGGATACACGGATTGGTCAGGAATGTTTGATGCCGGGTATCCGTGCGTCGTCGCCACAGGCGAATGATGCCACGAAATGGAATGTTACAGTAAAAATAATCCGATTCGATTCACACAGCCAGGCCAAGAGGAAGGGGCAGAACGTTCGGAGGATATTTTTCAGTAAGCCCTGAAAGCGGAAAACGAAGGGGAGGCGAACCTCCCCCTTTTTTCGCTAGCTGATTAGGACGGGCGATCTACATCCAACCGGATGTCACCAATGTCCTCGTGGAGGGCCGTAACTTCCTGATCAGGTACGGTAGAGAGCTCCATCTTGTAGGCCAGAAACCACATCATGAACACACCAAGTGCCCACCACAGTAGTTGCCAGGCCCAGATCGACGGCATACCGAAGACCCAAGTGGTGGCGTTGGTCGGATCGCCGAAGATCCAGTTACCGATCACGGCGCCCGGTCCGATACCGAAGAAGAACCAGACCAGGGTGATGATCCAGGCCACGGGCACTAGCCCCTTCTTGGCAGCCGGGAGTGCGGCGTGCTCGCGCAGGAAACTATGGAAAGTCATCCTGTGTTCCAGTTCCGCTTTGCTCTGCGTGATGGCGGAAACCAGGATGGCCAGCCCAAGGTTGAAGAAGATGCCCCAACCGGCGGAGTGCATGGTCAGCGGCCAGCGGCCCCAAGGCATGTAGGCGGCGCCGATCTTTTCCGTTAGGGTGACTGCGATCAGGCCGACGATCAGACCGATGATGATACCCTGACGGGTCAGGAATGGCCACCAGCAGACGGCAATCAGAGCAGGCCACATCTGGAAGCCATAGGCCACCGCCAGTCCACCCAGAAGCACCAGGGCGTCGGTGGCGGTCGTGGCAACTACGAGAGCGGCCAGCACGATGATTATGACGCCGATACGGCCGAACAACTTCTGCTGCGTGTGGGTGGCGTTGGGCATCACAAAACGCTTCAACAGGTCGCGGGTCAGCATGCCGCCAGCGGTGGACATGTAGGCCGCGCCGGTGGACTGCATGGCCGCCAGGGCGCAGACGGAGAGCAGACCCACCAGCCAAGGCATGGATTCGCCCAGTAACGAGATCAGCTGCGGCACCAGCATGCCCTGCTTGCCGGTAGACTCCATCAAGTCGATATCACCGAGACCGGCTCCCATCACATTATTGACCAGTTCCGGGTGAGCGGCATTGAAAGCGACATCGGCGCCCAGGAAGTGTCCTCCCAGACCCTGAAAGGCGGTAAAAACAAACAGGATGAAGCCGATACCCGCGGAAGAAGCCCACACCTGCTGAGGCGCAAAGGGACGCGGATTCTTGTTGGAGAAGGACCACATGGAAAAGGCGGGTGCGGACTGAATGCCCATGAGGGCAAACATGTAGGTGAGCACCATAACCCCAGTCCAGGCGCCGCCCACCGGGTTTTCAACACCCAGACCCGCCACCGGTTGAATGACACCGGGAATGGCGATATAGGCGCTGTACCCGTCCGGAGTGGTTTTACCGAAATAGGCCTGACCGGTTTCCGGATTGATAGCAGTTAGTGCGGCGATGCCTTCATTCAGCTTGGTGAATCCACCCACTTCGTTTACAGCGATGACGCCGATGGCGATGATGCCGCCCGCCAGTAGGACGGCCTGCATGGTATCCACGTAGGCCACCGCCCGCAGACCCCCGGATGCCACGTAAATGATAACCACGATGGAGAGCATCCACATACCAACGTTTACGGCCAGCATGCCGTCAGTCAGCACATTGAACAGGAAACCGGACGCGCGCAGCTGAACCCCGAGGTAGGGGACAGAGAACACCAGGGCAACCAGTACGACCAGCAGACGAACCGTGTCGGACTTGAAATAGTAGGACAACATCTCGCCCGGGGTCACGAAACCGAAGCGTTTACCCAGCATCCACTGGCGCTTGAGGAAGATGACGCCCGTAAACGGGATGGTGATGGCATAAAAGGACGCGTACGCGTACTGGAAGCCATCTCGGTAGAGAAGACCCGGGTGGCCCATGAAGGTCCAGCCCGAGAAGGAGGTCGCTGTTGCTGCGAGTACGAATACCCATAGTGAAATCTGGCGACCGGCAATAAAGTAATCGCTGGCTGTTCTGGCGGACAGGGCACCTTTGACGCCCCAGAAGATGCAATAAGACCAGTACAGTGCAACGAACACGAATAACCAGACAACTTTCGCGTCCATCAGTTGGGATCCTCCATATCAAGTTTAAAGAAAAGTAAGATTGTCAGATTATGGCCTCTCAAGATGACCGGTTTGGCTGTAGAGTCGACTGGAGACTCGATGTCAAAGGCAGGCGAATTTCATGCCAAATGTTATTTTTCCTTTTGGATCATAGAGTTGTTTCAACATTAGGCCTCGGGGAAACCCTGGTGTGTTACTGGGGGTAACGAGTTTGTGGAGAAAAGTAACAGGGTTTGTGGAGAAATGTAACAGGGTAACAGGCCCCACTCCCTGTCGATCGCCAGGCGGGCAGGGGATTCAAGTGACAGCATTCAATCAATTATTTCTGGCTCATGTTGTGTTTCAGGGTCTTATTTGACCAGCAACTCAATCAGAGAGTGAAGCAGGGCTTTTCCTCGTTCGCCAACATTGTGGACGAACTCGAAAAAACCAAGATAGAAAGGAAGTTTTTCCTGTGAAATCCCCCGGTGTGGGCGCAGCCAGCTTCTCAACAAAGACCAGAAGCCTTCCATCGTATTCACGTGGACTTCACAGAAGCCGTCTCCATCATCATCTCTGGCATACTCTCCAGCCCCGTGGTTCACACTTTCGTGTGCGTAACCCCATTCTTCCAGCCGGGTATAGATGCCATACTCATCGGTATAGATCAACGTTCCTGGCAACACGGTGGTTTTTATCAACGGCTCAATGGTTGTTTGCCGGACATTGGCGAGCATCTGAAAATTCACCGAGGAAAAACAGCATATCTTCCTCTAGCGGGAGATCCCTGCAGCTATCCGGCAATATACGAACACATACATCGGGGTAGCCGGTGTGCCAACCGGTATAGTTCGCATTGTCATAAAGCTGGTCTTTAAGATCCCAGCCGAATTCATACGGACCTTAGGAATGCGAACGAAATAACTTCCCCAGCTGGCTTGCCTTATCGTCCGTCTTCGGCGTTGCAATAACAGTGACATAGCTAGGCTATGCGCCTGTTATCGCGCCTTGAATACGAACGATCATTCGGCGCCAGTTAGGGAAGTTATTTCGTTCGCACTCCTAAGGATGGAAATGGCTCGGTGGGTGATCTGCAGAACCGGTGAGAGCAGGTGGGGATGGGCGGCGAGCAGAAATCGCAGCGGGATTGGAAACGACAACACCCACTGGCACACTGTGACAATGTAGTATAGTGTACATAATATTTTTTTAAAAAAACAACAAAGGAACAAATAACCCTCTCATGCGCGAATAGAAAAAATTTAAGCCCACTATTGGGTCATGAGTATAAACCCGGAACCATGCATATCCGACCAAAATTTTGGAGTCTACTCGGTATCTTGGTAGCAGTAGAATTCGCTATTTTTACCATGGCGATCGGATCGATCTACGCTCTCATGGAAGACCCGGCAATGCGTACACGGTTGGTTCTGTTGCTTGGTGGTTCGGTATTTATTTTTGCTGCTTTACTTACCCTAGCATGGACTTTCATCGACCTAGCCTTGCTCAGAGCTCTGAGTGCCATTGAAAAAGGCTCGTCGATCATCGCCCACACCAACCCCGCACATGAACTCGAACTGCCGCGGCACCATCTGCTCGGCAACCTTCCCCTCACCATCCAGACCCTAGCCAACAAACTAGACCAAGCGAAGAACGAGGTGGGCCAGGCCCTGCAAGCCGGGGCCATGCGTGAACAGGAGCAGAAAATACGCCTGGAGACCGTTCTTAAGGAACTCTCTGAAGGTGTCATCGTATGCGACGCTCAGAGCAGACTCCTTTTATATAACAACGCCACGTTGCGCATCCTGGGAGACAATCAAGCCCTGGGGCTGGGCCGTTCTGTCTACAATCTGCTGACACGCGCGCCCGTTGAACACGCCCTACAGTTGCTTCGTGGTCGGGTGACAGAGCTCGATACAAAAAATTTCATCGAGCTCATTTGCACCACCGTGGGCTCTGCAATCCTGCTGCGTTGTCGGTTGGGCCTGCTTGCACCGCTTTCCCCTGGAGAGACGATCTCGGATTCCGGTTTCGTTTTGACCTTTCAGGATGCCACTGCAGAGATCGATACCGTTAACCGACGCGACAGTTTGTTTAGAGGAGTACTTGATGATTTACGCCGCCCGTTGGCCAATCTGCGCGCCGCGGCGGAAAACCTCACCGCCTACCCGAGCATGGATATCGATGACAGACGCTCGTTCGAGACGATCATCACCGAGGAATGCAAAATCCTCAGCGATTGCCTCAACACCCTGTCGAGTGACAGCCGCTCCCTCATAGGGAGTGAATGGGCCATGGTAGATATTTACTCTGCGGATCTGGGCATGAGCATTCAGCGACGGCTCGAACGCACTGGTGGTCCTCGTCTGACCATGACGGGTATTCCGCTGTGGTTGCGTGTAGACAGTCATGCCGTGGCGGTATTATTCGAATATCTGGTACGACAGGTCCAGGGCTATAACCAGATCAAGGAATTCGACTTCGAACCCTTGCTTGGCGATCGGCGTGTATATATAGATCTGGTGTGGTCTGGGGAACCGATCCCTTCGGCAACCCTAGATTCATGGCTGAACGAGGTTCTGCACGAGGCCGCCGGCTCCCCGACAGTACGTGAGGTTCTGCAGCAGCACGACGGGGACATTTGGAGTCAGCCCCACCGCCGAGGTGGGTATTCCCTGCTTCGAATACCTTTACCCGCCTCACTCATGCAGTGGGAGACACCACGCAATGATACCCCCCCTCCGCCGGAATTCTACGATTTTGAATTGCCCCGTCGTTTATCCCACACCGGTCCCCTCATGGAACGCCCATTGAGCGAACTGGACTATGTGGTCTTCGATACCGAGACTACCGGGCTGAGACCCTCTCAGGGCGACGAAATCGTCTCCATTGCCGGGGTACGTATCGTAAACCGAAGAATTCTGTCTGGTGGGAAGCGAGGGGCTGATATGTACCCACGTCAATTCGACTACGTAGCTCCCGCATCGCTCGAGGATGCCTTTGGAGCGCTCGGTGAGGGGTCAAAGGTGATGGCCGGAGGCATGAGCCTGATTCCTCTGATGAAACTGAGGCTGTTCTCGCCGGCAGTTGTGGTTGACATCGGGAGGATCCCGGGATTGGGCACCATCGAGGATGGCGGCGGCCACATCTCGATCGGAGCGCTGGCTCGACACGCCGACACCGCGTCCAGCGATGTTGTGAAGTCGGGCGCCGCCGCACTGGCAGCGGCCGCTTCTCTGACGGGAGATGTCCAGGTGCGTAACCAGGGCACCACATGTGGTGCTCTGGCACACGCCGATGTCGCTGCCGACCAGCCAGCAGGCGCACTCGCCTGCGGAGCGGTGATGATCGCCCAGTCCTCGTCCGGCACCAGGGAGATCCCGGCATCGGAGTTCTTCGTCGACACCCTGACATCGGCGCTCAACGCCGACGAGATCCTCACCTCGATCCGCCTTCCCAAAGCGGGCGCTGGTGAAGGCTCGGCATACGACAAGCTGGGTCGACGCGGGGGCCGCTCTGACTACGCCGTCGCCGGTGCGGCGGCGTGGGTCAAGAAGTCCAACGGATCCATAGAAGACGCCAGGGTCGCCCTGACCGGCGTAGGGACTACTCCCTCCCTGGCGGAAGGGGTCGCCGAGGCTCTGATCGGGACCGATGGCTCCGACGGCGCAGTTGAGGCTGCCGCAGCAAGGGCCCTCGAAGGTGTGACGGTGCTCGAGGACCTCTACGGGTCCGAGGAGTACAAGGCCCATCTGGCCAAGGTGTACGTAGCGAGAGCGATCACGAAGGCCCTCGCCGCCATCTGAACACCCGTTCTGCGCAGATCGCGGGTTGGTGAATAACCCGGAATCTTCACAGAACGGTATAAAGGGGCTCATGGTCACCCACACCTGTGAGCATTTCGACGCGCTCGAGTCGGTCGCCGAGCCCACTTCCAAGGGGGTATGCCCCTCTTGCGTCGAGATCGGTGACAGCTGGGTGCATCTTCGCGCCTGTCTCGTCTGTGGGCAGGTGGGGTGCTGCGACCAGTCCAAGAACCAACACGGTCGGCGCCACTGGGAAGACACCGGTCACGCACTTGTTCAGTCCCAGGAACCGGGTGAAAGCTGGCGGTACTGCTTCATCGACGAGGTGATGGTCTGATGGCCGACGCCAAACCCGTAATCCTTGCGATCGACGACGAGCCTGAGGTGCTCGCCGCTGTTCAGCGTGATCTGAGGAAACAGTACGCCCGCGACTATCGGGTCCTCGGTGCGACGGGCGGTCAAGAGGCGATTGACACGATCAACGACCTCGCTGTCCGAGACACTCCTCTTGCCCTCATCGTTTCGGACCAACGAATGCCCGGGGTGAGCGGCGTCGACGTCCTCGAGGGAGCCTGATCAATGCCGATTCGTAAGTTCAAGCCGGTCACGTCGGCCTCGAGATACCGCAGCGTGTCCACCTTCGAGGAGGTCACGCGAAGCGAGCCCGAGAAGTCGCTGACCGAGGGGCTGTCCAAGAAGTCCGGGCGGAACCACCACGGCCGCGTGACCAGCCGTCGCCGTGGCGGCGGGCATAAGCGTCGCTACCGGAAGATCGATTTCAAGCGCGCCAAGGATGGCGTGCCGGGCGTCGTCGCCGAGGTCGAGTACGATCCGAACCGGTCCGCCCGGATCGCGCTCATCCAGTACGCCGACGGGGAGAAGCGGTACATGCTCCACACCCGCGGCCTCAAGGTCGGAAGCCGCGTGATGTCGGGGCCCGGTGTCGATCCGAACCTCGGCAACTGCCTGCCGCTGCGTGAGGTGCCGCTCGGTACGGTCGTGCACTGCGTCGAGATCGTCCCGGGCAAGGGCGCTCAGATGGCGCGCTCGGCGGGAGCCTCGGTCCAGGTCGTCGCGAAGGAGGGGGGCATGGTCACCCTCAGGCTGCCGAGCACCGAGATGCGGATGGTGCCGGAGGCATGCCGTGCGACCGTCGGGCAGGTCGGCAACGTCGATCACGAGCTCGTCCGCTCCGGGAAGGCTGGGCGATCCCGGTGGAAGGGCCGTCGGCCGAAGGTGCGCGGTGT
>JBDLIZ010000210.1:0-8232 GCA_039714615.1 Pseudomonadota bacterium
AGCTCATCCAACTGAGGCCAGCGCAGTATTCCGGCAAATCCCCCCTTGAACCTCTCCAGGTAGGTATCAGCGACCGTCATGGGCAGTCCAATGACAAGGATTTGACCCAGATGTTCAACTGATCCTGCTCGTAATGAAGATAACTGGTGTCGCGAAGGGCATTACACAGAATGACCGCGCCCTGCAGTCGCCCAAACAAATGCATGGCTAACATGCGCGGTTCATCGACACAGCCAAGCGCCTCGAATTGTGAACACAGCCACTCGATCACCTCATCGAATAACACAACGGCCTTTGACCGAGGGCCGTTATGGAACTTACCCATCTCCGTGTTCAATGTCCCCAGCGGACATCCGTAATGAACAATATTATGTTCATCCTGCAGAGGCAGGGCAATGAATTGCATCAAACGCTCTCTGGGACTGGACAGGCTGCAATCCCATTTCATGAACTGATTCTGCAGTTCCACAAGACGACTGTGGACCACACCACCGAGAATTTCCTCCTTAGTCTTAAAGTAATAATAAAAGTTACCGCGCGGGATCCTGGCGGCTTGAGCGATTTCTGTAAAGGATGTGGAGCTATAGCCTTGCCGGTAAAAAAGCTCCCGCGCCGCTTCCACTATTCGCTCTCTGTTCGCCACCCCCTTAGACACAGTAATATCACCTATATTCCCGAACAGGCTCCTAGACTCTCATCGATAACCCCTGAAAACCGTATGCAGATCAAGGGTGAGCTTGAATCGCCCCAATGCCATCGGCTCAGATAAACAGGCAGATATCGGATTCGCCCGCAAACTCGAAGAAAGTAGCTGCACCACCATACTCTACACCATCGATAAATTCGGAGGTATCCATGTCGAACAGATCCACTGTCATCTGACAGGCAATCATCTTGACTTCCGCCTCTAGACTCAGTTCGCGCAAATCCTCCAGACTTGCCACCCCTTTGGATTTCATCTTCTGCTTCATCATCATGGTCATCATACTCTGCATCCCCGGCAGGGCCTGCAGCATCACCGGCATGGGCATGGGCATGGGCATGCCGGGATTACCCAGCGAGGTGACCTTGAGATCCATTTTCTTACGCAATAATTGCAGGCCATAGAAGGTAAAAAATATCTGGGTATCATACCCCAAGGCCGCCGCCGTAGAGGCCAGGATAAACGGCGGATAACCCCAATCCAAGGTACCTTTGGTGGCGATGATGGCCAGCTTTTTCTCGGTCATTCTGATTCTCCTGAAATAAGTTAGATACTCGTATGACTATGTTAGGGGGGAATTAAATATGATTCAATCGGAAATTATATGTCTCAGAGTTCATTGGGGCGAGACAAACCGCTTTAGTAACTTACACCTCGCCTTAGTACATTTTGTGGGCAACCTCAACAGGTCCCCAACCTCACTGAGGGGACCGACCTTTCAATCGTCCAAAATCCGCCAAATACAAGGAGGGTATATCCCAGATCGCCCATAATCGTATTTCTGAAAAACGGTATCCCCGCAATGTAAGCCGACCACAATCCTTCGACGGTTTTTGGATATAGCTCTAATGTCAGCCATGCACCAAAATTGGTTACCACAAAAAACAATACCGAACTCATCAAAGCCGCACTGAACACATATCCCACCGTTGGATGCGCTCTCAACCACCAACCGATCATTACTGTAATCACGAATGCGGTATAGACGAAGGACATTGCGTCATGAAATCCGAGCAAGATATCACTTAATAACAAGGCTGCAAGGGGTAACAGAAAGGCAGCCAGCCGGTTTGTAAAGTAAGCCCCACCGAACAAGGCCATTGCGGCGATAGGGGTAATATTAGGGGGATGGGGAAACAGCCTAAACAGCGCCAGAACTGCGATCAACAATACCAGTGTCGCCAGCCGTGTGTTCATGATATTCATTGCTTTGTGAGTACGATCACTTGGAAGATGTTAAAAGAGAATACATCAACCAAGAATCGGCTGCTACATCGCAAAGGTGGTGGACACCCCTCACAACGGCAGGTTCGGTTCATCTGCCGGGGCAGAACAGAATACGGGGTCTTTCCTATCCGTATCTTTTCAAATTAACATAATTGGGGCAGAAGCGCTTTTCGTCTACTTCCCCCCCTTCCAGGTAGATATCGCAGATCTGCGTCGTTTTGCAACCCTGACACTTTATCAAGTGTAGCTCAATATCCGTTGGGTGCGCCTTGTGCAAGTAGCGTGGAAGGCCTACGCCTATCCGATTCAACATCTTGTTTATACGAAGTACCTCGATTCTCGCCTTAAGGTCCTGTCGGTATGTTCTAAAAAATTTCATACCCCTGCATACCTTCGTAAGCATGCAAATAAATGATATCCCGATCACCACTATCCAGGCCGTCAATGCAATTGGATCAATATAATTCATTGGTGAACACTCCTGATATTCTAAAAATCTTTATTTTTATATCAATATCTTACAACCCTTCGAAGCCAGGCGTGTTCCCACTCCGTTTGCCCACACACTAAAGTTATATCTCCATTAATAATTATTATGACTATATCGGCCATAAAAATAAACATATATTAATTTTTCGAGGCTTGACCTTAGTGATTTATATGGAACCGCTAGGTCTTGTGAGTAAAGCAAAAACATGCGGATTGGGTGTTGTCTTTTGCATTTCTATTGGCAGAGATAAGCCAGGTAGGGAAGTTATTTCATGCACATTCCACGATACCCAGTGTTGAACACTCTGGCGCATGGATATACAATAATAAAAGTATATCCGCCATATCTAGGAGCAGCAAATGCAGGTTTCCAAGTGGGGTAATAGCTTGGCTGTACGCTTACCCACCGCCGTGGTCGAAGTGCTTGGGCTCAAGGAAGGCGACGACATTGAAATCCATGTGGCGGGGGCGCGTTCTTTCGCACTCGTGAAGAGTCCCGGGACCAAAGAAATTCTGTTACGTTTGAGGAAGTATCGCGGCAGGTTACCAGCAGATTTCAAGTTCGACCGCATTGAGGCCCATGAACGAAAGTAAGGTATTCTTTGACACGAATGTCCTACTCTACCTACTGTCCGGAGACGAAACTAAAGCCGATCGGGCGGAGGAAGTGATTGCCGGGGGCGGCAGAATCAGTGTACAGGTGCTCAATGAGCTCGCCAGTGTAACGACACGCAAATTGGGTATGTCATGGCTTGAAGTCCACGAGATACTGTCTCAAGTGCGCGCCGTGTGCCCAATAGAACCGAATACAGTAGCGATCCATGATCGAGGTCTGTTACTCGCAGAACGCTTTGGATTCGCCATTTATGACGCTATGATCGTTGCCTCGGCGCTCGTCGCCAAGTGTGCGATACTCTACTCGGAGGATATGCAGGACGGCCAAGTGATCGATGGCCAACTTACTATTCGCAATCCGTTTGTGGCAACTTGATCACCACCGAAGATGGGAGTCCGGTCTTGCCTTTTAACCCGAGGGTAGGTAAGTTATTTCGTCCGCATTCCTTACTACCTAGATCCTGCAAGTGATCTAGGTAGTATGATTTCTGAGGAAGCAAATATCACTATACGATTCAAGACCTTGTTCACGATGCAAGTTCCCTTGGGATATTCTCCAACATTTCACACTGCTCATACACCGGGATGGTAAACCAGAATGTGCTGCCTATTTCGGGTGTGCTTTCTACCCCCATATGTCCACCATGCAGGTGAACGATCTCTCGGGAAATGTATAATCCCAAACCCAGACCATTCTGAGGTGAGGATATGTTATTATCCGCCTGATAGAGACGGTCAAAAACTCGATCCAACTGCTGCGGTTCGATCCCCTTCCCTGAATCACTGACTGATACTTGGATATATTCAGGTTTCCTCGGATCACCATTAACCCTGACCGTGACATGCCCTCCCGCGTCGGTGAATTTCAGTGAGTTAGTCACGAGGTTAGTAATGACTTGGTTTATCCTGTATTTATCGATAAGCACGTCGTCCACATCCTGTTGAACGAAAGATATTAAATCGACCCCTTTTCCTTCTGCCTTAACGGTTAAGGCCCGTACGGCTGAATCTACCACTGCGCTCAGGGCGTATTGGCCCGTGGAGATGCAAAGCTTGCCGGTCTCTACTCGTGTGGCATCAATCAAGTCATTGATACAATAACACATTTGCTCACAACTCTCTTTTGCAATGTCCAGATACTCTCGCTGTTGATCATTCACGGGTCCGGCGAGACCATCAAGCACGATCGACACAAATTCTAAGGCCGAAGTCAAGGGCGTTTTTAACTCATGAGAAACCGAATGGTAGAAACTCTGAATTTCACTATTCTTACGTAGCAGTTCCTGATTGGCCTTCTCCAGAGCCAAATGCTTTTCCTTAACCTTCCTGCGTAATCTGTACTTCTCGATCGCGTTGGTCACCGCCCGACGCAGGACCTCCACCGATAAAACCCTCTTAGAAAGATAGTCGGCCGCTCCCGCTCGCATGGCTTCGATAACGACATCCTCGTTACCCTGTCCGGTGAGTATGATGATCGGTGGTGCAAACCGGTCATCTTTTTTCAACTCCGCTAATAGACTGAGACCGTCAGTATCCGGAAGCATATAGTCGACAAGTAGGCAATCGAGGCTTGTCGAATGATAGAGCGCCAGGGCCTCTTCTCCGGAACACGCTTGGTATATCTGGTAGGTATGATTTGGGTCTTTTCGAAAAAAGCGCTGGTATATTGCCAGGTCTTCCGGGTTATCATCGACGATGAGTACCCTTAATGCGCTGTCGGAAAGGGACATGATTCAGTTTGCTCTTGGTAGGCTGGCGATCTTGAACCAAAAATTATTCAGACACCGAATAGCTTCCATAAAATCGCTCAAATCAACAGGCTTACGTACATAAGTATTAGCACCACTGCTATAGCACCTGTCCACGTCCTGTTCGTCCCCGGAGGTAGTAAGCACGATCACCGGTATTTTTTTAAGCTCATTATCGCTCTTGATAATCTCGAGCACCTCGTAACCGTCGGTTGCGGGCATATTCAGATCAAGAAGTATCAGATCGGGACGGGGTGCCTTGCCTTTTTCAACGTACCCTCCTCTTCGGTATAGATAGTCGAGCGCCTCATCACCATCGCTACAATGAAAAATAGAAACACCAAGCCCCGCTTTTCGAAAACTCCGCAGGATCGTTTCAACATCTTCTGGACTATCATCAATGAACAGGATGGTCGCATTTTCCTTTGCCACTTTTTCTATCTCCTAATGTAAAATAAAATGTCGTTCCTTCGCCAACAAAAGACTCTGAGGTAATACAACCACCGTGGCGCTCAACGATCTTTTTTACAATGGTCAAACCCGCCCCTGTGCCTCCGCCGAATTTATCACGCCCATGCAGACGCTTGAAAATCCTGAAAATGGATTCCTGATGTTTTTGTTTTATACCAATGCCATTGTCCCGCACGTGAAAGACGATTTCTGAATCCTGACAACCAACGGTATCAACATCGCTAACGAGCCCTTGGTATCCGATCTCTATCCACTTCTGCGGTTTGTCGTTATATTTCATCGCATTAGTGATGAGATTACGATAGATCTCTCCTACCCGAGCACTGTCACAATAAACGGTAGGCAATTTTTCTGGAATACGAATCTCAACCCCTTTCTCTTCAAGCGAATAAAAAAGAGATTCCAGCACATCCTCGACGGTAGCCTGAAGAGACACCTCCTCCATTGCCATCTCGGTCCGACCTAATCGCGAAAAATGGAGCAAGGAGTCGATCAAACACTCCATGCGTTGTGTCAAGCGGGTCAGTGTCTGCAGCATGTGACGCCCTTGCTCATCCAATCGGTCTTCATAATCCTCGAGCAGAAAGATCGAATAATTATGGATACCGCGCAGGGGTTCCTTTAAGTCATGAGAAGCGATGTAGGCAAAATCATCCAGTTCCTTATTGGATTTTGTCAGCTCATGGTTCTGCTCTTGCAGTTGATGGGTAAGCGCCGTTAGTTCCTCCTGCGCATTCTTTAGTTGGTCAGAGGCCGCTTCGGCACTCTCCTTGGCGTGGACCAGGGAATCGTTGTTATAGCGCAGCTTGATGCCCATGCTCAAGACATCAGCAACCTTGTGTAAAAAGGTCTTCTCATAGTTTTCCTGCCGATGTCCATCGGGGAGATAGAGTAACAATACGCCAAATACGTCCTCCTCCGAAAGGATGGGCACATTGTAAACCTGATGAGGCATTATTTCTGGAATGCATTTTTCCTGTATGCGCCTCCCTCTAGTAGCAAACTGTATTTTACGGCTTTCAGCGGCAAACCCGCATAGGCATGCCCCAAACGGCACCTCAGGACATACCGATTGCTGTTCCGATGCTGTCTGATAATTCGCAGCTAACCTGAGTGTTTTACCCTTACCCCGATCTTCGGTGAGAAAGACAGCACCTTTGGGCAGCAGATTGAGCCAGGGCACGGAATTGACCAAGGAATCCATGGCCTGCCGCAGAAACTCCTTCATTTCCATGGGCTGCAGCGAAAGACGCAATAACTGGCCCAAGGCATGCTCCTCGGCGGCGATTCTTTTAATGATGAAATCTGCCTTGTAGTTCATTACCCTGGACCTGAAAAACAGCCAGGCTATAGGCACCAATACCAGTAAAAAGACAAAAAGCGTCAATGTTGCTTTCTTATGGTGCACGCCAATAAAATGCCGTGTAGTCTGTTTGTCGACATGACTGACGACCTTCCAGGCATAATCCTCAGCCTGCAGCTGATATCCACTACCCGCCCAGGCATCCGCGGTGCCGGAACTCGACGCTTGCCCTTCAAGCAGTGGATTGACGGTCTCGAAGCTAAACAATCCACTTTCTATCCAAAATTGCCCCGTCTGTTGGTGGGAGATGTTGGACCAAGCCTGCGGATATTGCCGTTCAAAGGTTTTGTTGTTATTGAACATGAAACCCCACTCCTGATCGGATACCCTGCCAAGAAACCAATAACCTTTGCTGTTCAAAAACATGGGGGTGCCCGTGGCACCCAGCATCGTATCTCTAAACCGGTCTATCAAAACCTGGCCAAGATAGTTAAGCATCACGATACCTTGTTTTTGTCCCTGTGAGTCGAATACCGGGGCTCCAATACGCAGCATGGGCTTCAGTGGACGCTCGATGCGCATGCCCTCGATGTTCAAGTCCAGAGGAGAGACGAATATCTGGCCCCGCGCCAATCGAAAGGTATCGGCAAAGTAATAACGTTTGGATTTATTGCGCAGCTGGTCTTGCGGCACGGTCACGGCCTTATCCTGATCGTAGTTGATCCGGACTACCTCCCTGCCGTTTGCATCGAGGTAGCGAATCTGATCATAGACTTTTCTAGGGCTTGAAATCCTAGTGAATAGCTTTGCCAGCCGCTGACGATTTTGTATTGTGCTGCTATCCAGGAACTCTCTCAATGGAAGTGATTCGATGAGGATCTCGAGATCAGAGAATGCGGTATTCAGTTCGGTGCTCAACTCCTTTTTAGCTAGACGTACACGGGTGACCTCCTGCTCCATCAACAGCTTGTGTTCCACATTCAGTTGATAGGTCTCATAGGAAAACAAAACAACCCCGATAACCACGATTAAGACTACGATGATGAACGCAAATTGTTTTACGAACGGCCGCCACTGCTGCCATCCCTGGACAAGATTTAGGGTTTCTGGTAGCACGACACCGCTGTCACGGAGGGTCTTCATTCGATTAGCCGTTAGAAGCTATAAATCAAATAAAGCAGAAAGATGAATTCGACACTTGCGCTACCCCACTCTCAAATAAGCGAACACGACAATCCATTGAATCGGCGGATATCGAAGAATCTTTATCCTGCATACGTCGGAGGAGAGGTACTTGCGCGTAAGTATGAGGAATAATCAGGGATTCATTTAGCGAGAAATTCTGTCTTATTCCGACCATTCAGACCATAGGAAGACTGAGGTGATCAAAATTGTAGTTGAACCATTCTAAGCAAAACTTAAGATTTGCCGTTATTTTATCGAGGGACCGATCAGAGCGTGGGTTTTTTCTTTACATATGCAAATAAGTCGAAAGGGCTAGCCCCCTCGACAACGTATTAACGTGTAATACCAAAATGATCGGTCCCTCTCAGTCGATAAGGAATGCGAACGAAATAACTTCCCTAACTGGCGCCGAATGATCGTTCGTATTCAAGGCGCGACAACAGGCGCATAGCCTAGCTATGTAACTGTTGTCGCAACGCCGAAGACGGACG
>JBDLIZ010000211.1:0-8228 GCA_039714615.1 Pseudomonadota bacterium
TGAACTGCCCCCGCTTCAGACCGATGAAGGTCACGGTGCAATCGGCTCGAACCGCGGCACCCAGCACCCCCCCGGTGTCGCTATGCAGACCCGAAGGTATATCCACGGCCAGGGTCGGCACGCCCTGGGCATTGATGGCCTCTATGACCTGCATCCAGCGATCCCTCACCGCCCGCTCCAACCCCGTTCCAAGTAGGGCGTCTACGATCACATCGCAGTCCGGCAGAGACTGCCCCGTATACCCCTGTACCGGTCCACCGGCATCGAGATAAGCCCGCCGGGCGGTGAGGGCATCACCGCGTATGCGTTGCGGATCTCCGAGCTGCAACACGTTGACATGCCATCCCTCCTGCTGCGCCAAACGGGCGATGACATAACCATCCCCACCATTGTTGCCCGGTCCGGCCACCACCAGCAGTGCGCGGGCCTTGGGCCAGCGTTGTTGCAAAACCTCGAAGGTCGCCCGGCCGGCACGTTGCATCAGGGTGTAACCAGGGATGGAAAGATCCTCAATCGCCGTACGGTCTAGCTCACGAACCTGATCCGCGCGATAAAGATTAATTGGTAAATCAGTCATTTGCATATGAGTCCTTGATATGTACTCATTGGGTATATTATAGATTTTAGTAAACCATTCGGGACACGCTCTAATTATAGCCTTTGCGGTTGAGTTTTCTGGGAAGAAAAGGGGCCGATCAAGCTGCTTTATACTTTAATACATGGTCGAAAAAAGCCAATGTTGCTGATGAAAAAGACTGATTTCACTGCTCTTGCCAGCAGGATCAAGCAATGGGGTCGTGAACTGGGTTTTCACAAGGTGGGAATTTCCGATATCGATCTGTCGAGAGATGAAATCCACCTCATGCGCTGGCTTGACCAAGGACGCCATGGTGAGATGGACTACATGTCCCGCCACGGCACCAAGCGCAGCCGCCCCGCGGAACTTCTGCCCGGTGCAATACGCATCATCTCCGTGAGAATGAATTACCTGCCGCCTGGCGGACGTGATCCAGATGAGGTTTTACAATCCACTAACCTGGCCTATGTCTCGCGCTATGCGTTGGGACGCGATTACCACAAGCTTATGCGCAAACGCTTACAGAGCTTGGCGGATAAGATACGAGAAATCAGTGGTCCTTTCGGCTATCGCGCCTTTGTCGATAGCGCCCCAGTGCTGGAAAAGGCCATTGCGGCCAAGGCAGGGCTGGGATGGATAGGCAAACACACTAATCTGTTGAGCAGGCAGGCCGGTTCCTGGTTCTTCCTGGGTGAACTCTATACCGATCTGCCGCTGCCCCTAGACGGCCCGGTAAACGAGCACTGCGGAGATTGCCAGCGCTGTATCGAGGCCTGTCCCACTCGGGCTATCATCGCTCCCTATCGACTCGATGCCAGGCGCTGTATCTCCTATCTCACTATCGAGCTACGTACTGCCATTCCTTTGGAGTTTCGCTCACTCATCGGCAACCGCATTTTTGGCTGCGACGATTGTCAACTGGTATGCCCCTGGAACCGCTTTGCCAAAGTGGCTGAACTGGATGACTTCAAGATCCGTCACGGATTGGATGCAGCCTTGTTGATCGATCTTTTCCAATGGCGCAGGGATGAATTTCTCCGCAACACAGAAGGCTCCGCCATCCGACGTATCGGCTATGAAGGCTGGTTGAGGAACATTGCCGTAGCATTAGGGAATGCGCCAAGCTCAAAGGAAATACTCAAGGCACTCAGCCAAAAGGAAAACCACCCCTCAGAACTGGTACGTGATCACGTACACTGGGCACTGGCGCAACATAGAACAGTCAGATACCTCCCCCAAACAGACACTTAGCCTCTATTCGAGTAACCCCTATTTCGTTTCAGAACGCTGCAAATGAGCATTATTGACAGCATTATAAAGCGAGATAAGGGTATTACGTTTTTTCAAGCAACCTGTATGGGAATTGAATTCCGGGTGTGAACAATCCTGTTCGAGGTATCGAGATAGACAAGCTTTGGCTTGAAACTCACCGCCCTTTGCTGCTCTAACTGTGCATATGCACAAATGATTATTCGATCATCCGGACTGGCTAGATGGGCCGCGGCTCCATTGACTGAAATGATACCGCTGCCGTTCTCGGCACGAATGGTATAAGTGGTAAACCGCTCCCCATTAGCAAGGTTATAGATATGTATCTGTTCGTACTCGTGGATACCCGTAGTATCCAGCAAGTCTCCATCGATGGCACACGAACCCTCGTACGCAAGTTCCGCGTGGGTCACCCTGGCCTGATGGAGTTTGGCTTTCAATAATGTTAGCAACACGACAAGGGCTCCCAACTCATTGGCATTAGAATTATGTGATACAGCTATTATAATTTGTAATATTACTATAATAAATCTTGCCTTATTGCAACCGCACAATCCATATCCGCAGTAACAATTGTTGCATAATTGAACGTTTATGCCGTAGCGAACTCTCCCGAAACAGCATCAAAAGGAGGGATTTTAATCGAGCCGGAATTATGCCCGTTTAATGATCATCCTTCAAATGCAAAAGAACATTGTCAATCAATCTTGCCTTACCTAGCCAGGCGGCGGCAAGGATCACCAAGGCCCTGTCTTGCGGGCCTGCATCACTCAGGTCCCCTTGCCGTAGAATTCTTAAGTAATCTAGAATATACCCATGATCTATAAGGTCTATTTTTGCTTGCTCCAGGATCTCTGAGTACTCCCGAGCACCCCCTTTAATGGCTATTGCCAGCTCCTTCAGAGCCAGGTAAAGAAGCGGTGCCCTGCGGCGCTCGTCGACACTAAGATAACTGTTACGAGAACTCATCGCCAAGCCATCGGGTTCTCTTACTGTCGCCACAGCCACGATCTCAACCGGAATATTCAGATCTTCCACTAACCGTCTGATGAGCAATAATTGCTGGTAATCCTTTTCCCCAAATACGGCCACATCCGGTTGAACCATATTGAAAAGTTTAGTCACTATAGTGCTCACCCCACGAAAATGACCCGGCCTGCTGGCGCCACAGAGAATCCGTGACAGTCCCGGAACGTCTACTTGGGTAGCGGTTTCCATACCCAGCGGATAGATCTCGGACGACGCCGGGACAAACAGCAAATCCACACCTATTTTCGCAAGCTTTTGCCTATCCTTCTCCATGGTGCGAGGGTAGCCCTTTAAATCATTTTCACGATCAAATTGCATCGGATTGACAAAAATACTCACCACAACCCGTGACGCCTGAGCCTTTGCTGTTTCCACCAATTGGAGATGGCCAGTGTGAAGATTACCCATCGTCGGCACCAAGACAATGCGCTCCCCTCCTGCACGCCATTGTCCCAGCCTCTCTCTGAGTTTGTAGATCTTGGAAACGGTCAACATGGATATAAAAAATACGTATTGGGTGAAGGCTATTTGCCGGCTTGGCTAATCCCCAAACGACTTAGGAGCCGGCCAGCTTCAGCCCCGCCGTACCGAGATCAAAATGCTAGAAGGAATGTCTAGCAGCAGGAAAATCATGATTTTTTACGGCATCGACATAGGACCGGACCGCTTCCTGTATAGTCTTCCCCCCCTCGATAAAATTATGCGCGAAACGGGGGACCTTGCCGGTAGTGATACCCAACAAATCCTGCAATACTAGGATCTGGCCATCGCAATCCATACCCGCACCGATACCTATGACGGGTATATCCACATTCGCGGTAATCTCGGCCGCCAATAAACTGGGCACACATTCGAGCAACAGTATCACCGCACCCACCTCCTGCAAGCTCAAGGCATCCTCCAACATCAGCGTTGCACTGCGTTCGTCCTTGCCCTGAACCTTGTAACCACCCAGTTTATGGATCGACTGCGGTCGTAGGCCCAGATGCGCGCAGACCGGCACGCCTTGATCGCTGAGGCGCCTCACCGTTTCGATCTGGGTGGTACTGCTTTCAAGCTTGACCATTTGCACCCCGCCTTGCTGCATCAAACTCGCCGCATTCATCAGCGCCTGCTCGGGGCTGTAATAACTCATAAACGGCATATCAGCGACCACCAAGGCCCGCCGGCTTCCTCGAACCACGCATTGGCTATGGTAAACCATATCATCCATAGTCACCGGCACGGTGGTCTCAAAGCCTTTGATCACCATACCAAGCGAGTCACCCACCAGGATTAACTCCACACCCGCATCCTCCAACACCGCGGCAAAACTGGCGTCATATGCCGTGAGACATGCTATTTTTTTCTTTTCTGCCTTCATTTTCTTGAAAGTAGAAATGGTGATGCGCTTGGATTCAACCGGTACGCTCATCGCTGTTCTCAGTTTTTTAAAAATTAGACCCTGCAAGCGGTATGGGAGGAACGCCGATCAGAGGCCAATCATCGGTCCCCGATATTGGCGCCAACACCGGTAGATCTTCTCCGATATCGCCGCACCCTGGAACCTCCAGTGGTCTTGGTCATTACCGTTCCGGATTTGGCGGTCGACGCCTGATATTCCGTCCACCAACGGCAATCATCATGCAAATCCTCTCCTGCCTCGGCACGCAGGCATAAAAAATCATAAGCCGCCCGAAACCGCGGGTGGGATAGGAATCTCAGAGGTCGTTTACCCGACTTGAATCTGAACCTGGATTGCAGAAACCATATCTCACGCATGGTCACATTGAAGCGTTTCGGAATAGAGGTATGTCTGAGCTGATCCGTGATCACGTCCCGACCCGCATTCTGCAGGGCCTCCACCTCCCCTTTGTCCCCTCGCAAATAATATTTCATACGATGACGCACAGGTTCCCATAACAGCACCGCATAGAGAAATGCCGGAGTAACGTGCTTGCCACTATTGATGCGATCATCGGTATTGCGCAGGGCGTGTAATACGAAGGTGATCGGAAATCCATGTTCTTCCTGAGCCAGAGCCGCCTCGGTCGCCGGGAAAAGTCGACCGAACAAGCCATAGTGGCGTAACAAGGCAAACGTCTCCACTGCAGATCCTCCATGAAACAACTTCGAGACCTCGTCGTACAAACGCGCCGCAGGTACCGACTTGACGAGATCCACCAGCTGGAACATAGGGGTCTGCGTATCGGCGTCGATACGAAACCCGAGTTTGGCGGCAAACCTTACCGCCCGCAGCATACGTACGGGATCCTCCCTAAATCGCGTCAAGGGATCACCGATGATGCGCAACACCCCGCGGTGCAGATCGTCCATGGCGTCAACATAGTCGACTACCGAGAAATCATTGATATTGTAATATAGTGAATTGATCGTGAAATCACGCCGTAGGGCATCCTGTTCTATAGTGCCAAAGGCGTTATCGCGAATGATGCGGCCATCCTCCCCCAGGGTTGGGCCCGCAGACCCGGAATCCGAGTTTGGTAAGGCGCGAAAAGTGGCAACCTCTATGATTTCTCGCCCAAACCGCACATGGGCGAGTCGAAACCGCCGACCAATGAGGCGGCAATTACGAAACAGGCCACGAACCTGCTCAGGGCGGGCGTCGGTAACCACATCGAAATCCTTAGGCTCACGCCCCAGAAGTAGATCGCGCACCCCGCCGCCGACCAGATAGGCCTGAAAACCTGCATCCTTGAGTCGATATAATACCTTGAGAGCAGGTTCACTTATATCGCCCCTGGAGATATGGTGATCGGATCGTGTTAGTACGGCTGGTGTAGGATTATTACTTTCCAAAAGATTTATGCTTCCTAGATACCGGTAACGAATGAGTTCTTATCGATGGGTCTAGGAGCCTATCGGACTTAGGTGATCGTAGCGAGGAAAAGACGGTTTGAGACAGATTTTCCGATCCTTTGATGCCAACCCTCCCTGGTTGGCCCTCGTTGAGCAGCCAGAGGCTGTCCAAATCAGCTCCCGGCGGAGTTGTGAGGCGAATAGCCGGAGCGTGTAACAAAAAGGATCGGAAAATCTGTCCAAATTCGACTTTTCCGCAGCAGATCAGTCCCAAATCCGACAGGCTCTTAGGTCACAACCCCGAGAACCCACAGCTACGGATATGGCTTGTTTATCCACCACAGGCAGCTATAATACCACTCCTTCTCATTCTGAATGCAGAAATCGTGCTCCCATCGTCTAGTGGCCCAGGACTCCGGCCTCTCACGCCGGCAACAGGGGTTCGAGTCCCCTTGGGAGCGCCACCCATAAGAATACCTCTAAAAATAGAGATTTTTCCGTGATAGCACGAAGTTTTCGTAGCAGAAAATGCATTTTTTAGAGATGGCCATAAGCTTTACTCTCCCCTTAATACCTAGGGGCCGGTCCGAGAACAGAAGCGGTAACGAGGGAAAACCCTTTCTCACAATAGGTTCTCTCTATTCTCGGACCGGCTCCTAAACACATTACCCTCTATACACCTCATATCAGGAGCGACCACCCATGGCAAGCAAGTCAGACCTTGAACCCCGTGAAGCCGACTGTAAATCCCTAGAGGATTTCGTAACCCTGGCGCAACAGGCCCTGGCTGACCCCGCGGACAAAGATTACGCCAAAGAGCTGCTGGAGAAGGCCGAGATGCAATGCCAGATGCCGCTTGATTACATCAAAGTCGCCGCTGTAGTCGCCGGTGAACTGAACAATCAAGCCTACGCCAAGGATCTCTATGAACAGGCCGAAGACATGCTGTTTGAAGTACCGGAGTTCACCGCCTTCGCTCACGGCATGGCCCACCATCTGGGCGATAAGGACAAGGCCCGAGAATACCTGGAAAAAGCCGCCGACCAAGCGAGCCAACTCACAGAGTTCCTCAACATAGCCAAGCTGGCAAGGGAAGACCTGCAAGACGAGGCACTGTCCAAGTCATTGCTCGCCAAGGTCGAGGAAAAGGCCAAGGGATTCGATGATTTGCGCGATTTAGCCAAGACCGTCAACGCGTCCGGCGACCAACAGACCGCGCGTGGTTTTTTCAAAAAGGCGGCACGATATTGTGACGACATCCCCGCCACGGTCAGTTATGCACGGGAGATCGTCGAACTATTCGCCGACCAGGACTGGGCCAGACAAACCCTGGATGAGGCCGAAACCGACTGCCAGTTCACCAAGGAATTCGTACAATTGGCCCAGGGTTACAAAGACCTGTTCGACGACATGGACAAGGTCAACGAACTCATCGACCAGGGCGCCGAATTCTGTATGACCGGCGAAGAACATGCCGATCTGGCCCAAGGGTACTGGACCCTGCTCGCCGACAAGGATAAAGCCGCCGAGAGTTATAAACAGGCGCTGGTGGACATCACCGACAAACAACAACTGCTCGATCTTGCCAAGACCGTGGTGAGCGAACTGGAAAATCCGCAATTAGCTAAGACGATCTATGCCAAGGCCGAGTCGCGCATGTCCTCGGCATCGGAACTTGGTAAACTTGCCCAGGCCGTCGTCACCGATCTCAAAGATGAGGAATATGCCGCCCAGATCTATTCCCGCACCGCCGAAGGCCTGGTCAATCCCAACGACCTGGCCAAGCTAGCCGGTGATATCATCTCGCAACTCGATGATAAGAAACAGGCCACTGTCGTTTATCGTAAGGCTTTTGAAAGGGCCGGAGATTTCAAACAATTGCTTAACCTCGTCGAGCAGGTCGATAGCAAGCTGGGAGATAAGGACTTTGCCCGCGAAATTCTTGACAAGGCCGATCAATCTACTCAAGGATCGACCGCTCTCGTGGGAATTGCCGAAAAGGGCTTATCGGTATTGGGTGATAAAGAGATGGCGACCCGGATTCTGGAATCCGCCGAAGAGGGCGTAACCAGTCTGGGTGAGTTGAAAACCGTAGCCCAAGCCATCAAGTCACACTTCAGCGAAGATACCAAATGGATCAAGCGCATCGATGAAAAGCTCGCCAAACGGCAGGCCAACCAAGCGGCATACAATGCGTTTCAGCAGCGTGAGAATGCCGCCGAGAGTCTGCTCGATTATCTCAAGTTGGCTGACGCCGTCATGCAACAGCTGCAAGATAAATTCTATGCCCGCAAACTCTTGGTCAGCGCGCAGCAGACCTATCAAGCACAGGGTTATGACTTCAATCAGGGGCGGGAACTGGTCATCGCCATCAACAATCATCTGAAGGACACTAAATGGATCAAAAATATCCTGGATGATGCTGCTAAACGCTGCACTCAATTTGCCTGTCTGCACGCCGTTGCAGCAAGTGCTTCACAGGATTTGTCGGCGAAAAAAACCGGCCTGAAATACGCCAAGAGTTACTACAGGAGCTGGGAGAAAAAACTCGATG
>JBDLIZ010000212.1:0-8212 GCA_039714615.1 Pseudomonadota bacterium
CTGACAGGCCTGCGGCTGGGGGCAGGCATCTTACAACCCTTAACAGAACCTGACATTCAACGTCTGAGCTAAAGCGAGGAGAAAAGAGCATAGCAATTTGATTCATGCTCGAGTGGCCATTTCTGTAGCCATCTTCAACACCCTCCCCATGAGCAGTGACGTCCTTGTCAGCTACGTGATTGATAACAGCCGGGCCGGGCGGAGTGCTATCGTGGAGCAACCCAGCCGCTGGCAGTCAGTGTTATCTTAATGGACAGCGGGCCACTCGCCGACTAGCTGATCGGGACATCTGGTAGCCGCTTGCATCCAGTGCATTCGCGACAGATTTCTTTTCCGTCACAAATTCTTATTAAATCTGTGCATCCGCGTATGTCGCCGTTACAACCACCGCAGTTACCATTGTCGCAATTAATGCAACAACGAGAGATGGCCTCCGTCCCTACCGGTCCACTCGCAAAGTCGGTGCCGAAAAGTGGGGAGCCATTACCACCACCATCGGAGAATATCCCAGTCAGAGTCACTGGCTGGATGGCCTCTCGAATCAGGCCTAGTTCGTTGTTAAACTGGCAAATCAGGTCATCGTACCCATCCGGAGGGCCTAAACCGTCGAAATAATGGTCGTTAGGACTACCGTCATCCCGTATGTCGCACAATGGTTTGGCGTGCTTACCTGTAGTTTCAACGCTGCTTGAGCACCAGAGGAAATTCACCTCCAGCTTCAACGAAAGCGGGTCGATCTTCGTAACGTCGAGCTCTCTGGATCCAAAGATCATCACAGGAATTACCCCGTTTGAATCTGGGTTGATAATGTTCGGATTACTCCCAGGATGGATGTTGATGTGAACCTCGGCGGGAGGTTCTGTAGCCAGTGTTGTAACGGCGTAAAAACCGCATACAATCGTAAACGTTAATGTCGTTAATATGGTTGTTCGCTTCATGTCTTTCACCTCTTAGCGTTAACATGGAAAAACGACATTGGGCGGGAATTCCCCATCCATGCCCCCTCCTTCTTAACTGTTGCGTTTGTGAATACCAGTATAGTCAATAAATCAAGCCATGCCGGAGATATGACTACACCCGAGAAAGTCATGTTTGAGTTGCAGGGTTGATGGTCAGTGTTTGGACTGGAACGACTTCTTGCAGTACTTTTAAGACATTCAGCGGCTTACGCTTAATGGCAAGTTTGGGTCGTTTAAGGAAGTTCACCTGCCGCTAATATTAGCAATCACTGTACTCCAGGAAACGACCCTTTTGAGTCATTCATGCTGCATATCTGAGCGGCTTAAATTCAGCAGAACCGGACATACACATATCATCTGGCACAGTGTATTCATAGTATAATGGCCATCGTATTATGGTTTCTGTATTGACCGAACCAGCTTTAATAACGAACCAAATGAGGAGAAACCTATGCGTACCCCGAAAATGATTGCTTTAGCAGCCTGTCTTGCCATCGCCGGTTCCTTTTCCACCAACGCAGACGAAATGGAAGATTCAAGACAGCTAATCAAGCTGCCCAAAGACATCGAACAGAAGATGTTGGTCAACATGCGGTATCACATCACGTCTCTGGATGAAATTATTGGCGCCATCGTGGCAGGCGAATACGAAAAAGCGGAAGACATTGCAGAATCCCACCTAGGCTGGAGCTCCCTGGTGCGTCGTGGAGATCAGGAAGTGGCGAACCATTGGGCCACTCCGATGCAAAAGATGGCAGACGAAATGTATCGTTCTGCCAGTGACTTCGTGATCGTGGCCCAGAACGCCTCGGTGGAAGACAGCAAAGAAGGCTATCAAAAGGTTATGCGGGCGTTAAAAAAAATGACCTCTGCTTGCCGCGGCTGCCACGAATCCTTCCGAGTACGCTGATGGATTACGACCCTAATCGTATCCCGATGCTGCTGTTCCTCGATGGCGTCTATGTCAACGGTGTCAATGGATCCCCGCACTGTTCCGTTGGGTTAAGGCGCCAACGAGTAATGACCGCGCTTACAGGATGAACCTGCTGTTCATTGGCCACCCATGAAGGGCGGGAGTTGGCCGGAAGTTGCCGATCAGGAACCCCATTGATGCGGGATTTTCTGTGTCCGGGAACGGCAAGTCCTAGCCGATCTCGGTCATTTAATTGGGTAACAAGTCATCGCCGGAAACGGGACATTCCTGTCGAAAGTTGAGAAAGTTGCCTCCCCACCCCCCACTAGGATCCACTCAGCCGGACCCTGGATGGCTGCAAGGGTGGATCGGCACGTTGAAAACTCCTGCAAAAACCCGACGCACCCGACGACCCGTCGCTTCCCCATGCGTCACAATGGCTTACGGGCAATGGGCCGGCGTCGGGTGCGACAGGTGCGTCAGGTGATGTGGGGCTGCACTCAGTCGGTCGCCCCCAGAATCGCCTTCACTTCCCTGTGCTCCATCATGTATTCCCTCAGCAGGTGATACTGCCGGGCGTACTCCCTGGCGATGTCGCCGTCGGCAAAGGACAGGTTGCTGTAGGCGTACAGACAGGACGTGATCCCCAAGGCATCCGCCGAGAGGTCGCCCTCAAATTGGTTGTCACAGGTGACATGAAAGACCCGTTCGTCGGCGGGCGCCATGTAGAAGCCTCCGTTGCTCAGTGTGTAGAACTCCCAAAAGCCACCCTTGTAATCGTTGGCCATCCTCTCGGTGTGCCGTAGATGACCGGCTCCAGTTGCAGCGGGAAATGCAGCCCGAAGAGTCTCTCCGTGGTGGCCATGCGTTGATCCTCGGGTACGAGTTCTCGGGTCAATGTGGTTTGCGTCGTCATGATGATTCTCCAAAGTTGGCTCCCCATGCCTCCCCCTAAAAGCCCACAGGCGAACGCCAGCCTCCGCAGTGTCGCGGATGCATACAGCTCGGTGGACTTTGGGGAAGAGGAGGGGAGTGTTGTAGGAAAGGACGTATGAATGTGTCAGCCAGTAAGTGTCTCTTCGGGATTGACCCCGGCCATCAGCCAGGCTTGAGCATTGACGGCATCGGCCAGGTCTTCATCTGGAACGTTCCATGCCGAGACGATTTCAAGGGCGTCGAGGATATAGTCTTGCATGCGATTTTCTCCTGTGTAAGTAGAAGGCGATCCCCGCGAGAAGGAGGACGCCGATGGTTAAGAAGGGATAGAAGTAGAGCAGCAGCCCGGCACCGATGACCCCGTACAACCTTGTGGTCGGAAGTACCAGACACGCCGCCGTGATCACGACGAGAGTGATGAAAAACATGTTTTCTCCTGTTTGACTAAGACGTTGAAAGAAAAGGAGCCTTTGAGGTTCGGTATATGGTCGGTATAAACCTGTGCCTTTCTAAACTCCTTGTGGGACATGGCTTAATGCCGGTACACCGAGAGACTTAGACTCTCTCGATCAAAGACGAGCAACTTCGGCTAGTCCGACTAGGCCGGGGTCGATTTCTTCTTGGCTATTGCACGCTTTTTTATGGCGGCCTTTTTTGTGGATGCCTTTTTGACTGTGGCTTTCCTGACGGTCTTCTTGGTGGGTATCTCGGATGAGGACATCAACTTGTCCAACATGGCCATGAAGTCCCGGGAATCCAGAAGTTCGTGCTGATGCTTCTTCCCCGGCAGTGGCCTCAACATCTTCAGGTGTGACAGGGCGGCCAACAGAAATGCGCTCGTGTTCACCGACTTGCCCTTCAACAGCGGTGTGATGAAGTGAGACAGGACGGGTGATCCCTCGGGACGATCTTTCAATGCCTTTTGAATGTCCTCGAAGGCGATCCACTCCAGGCTGAAAAACCCGCCACCGTCATTCTTGGTGATGCGCAGATGGATCACGGAGTCGGGTGTGCATCCGATCTGGTAGGTCAGGGTGGACTTGCCCGAGAGGGTCTTGCAGGTGGCGGTCTTCAAGACGTGCATCGATTCTGAAAGCTTATCTTCGGATTTTGTCATGATGTTTACTCCTTTGGGTTTACTTGTAGGGATTACTTGCAGGGATTACTTGCAGGATTTACTTACAGAGGTTAATGAAAGAGGTGTGACTTGGGATGGTTCAATCGAGGATGCTTTCCAGGGTCTCCCTGAGCCGGCCGTTCACCCACGGGGCGTCCGGAATGACGAATCCCATCCCGTAGTCGTCGGTGCCGAGGTACACGGCGTAGTAGAAGCCTTGACGCATCGAGGCTCCCTCCCAGGGGATGTCCACGAGCGTCCACGGCATGTCGATGTCGTCGAGCACACGGTCGGTGTCACCCTTTTCAATGAGGACTAGATACCCGAAGTCATCAGGGTTGTAGGGATGACCCGGCGAAGTGAAGTCATCGATGAGCAGTTCAACGAGTTCCTTCATGATCGGTTTGGCGGGATCATCTTGATGTAGCTTTTCCAGATCGGAGTGTGATTTGAAAGTGATCATGGTGTCCTCCATAAAAAAAGCCCACCGATTGGCGGGCGTGAATATTCATATAAGGTACCCAGATACCCGTGTTTCAAGGATCCAGATGGTCTTCCAGATGCCTGCGCACATCGCCGGTGACCCATTCAGCGTCCGGAATGAGGAAACCCAGCGAGAATTGATTGTTGGGGATGTAGACGGCGTAGAAGCAATTGCCGATCATGCTGACGCCCTCGAAGGGTACCTCCGACAGGCGCCACGGCATGTCCAGATCGTCCAGGACGCGGTCCACGTCAGCGAGTTCTATCAAGACGAGGTAGCCGTCATCTTCGGGCCTGTAATCGGCGTACTCATTGATGACCGGCACGACGAGTGACTTGATGGTGGCTTGGAGGGGGTGGTGACGGGCGTGTTCAACGTCGGTGATTGATTTGAAGGTTTTCATGGGGGTTCTCCTGTTGATGGGCACAAAAAAGCCCGCCGATCCGATTGGAAGGGCGGGCACTTGGGGGAGCCGGGGGGCTCAGTCAGGGGTGGTCAGAGTGGGTACTGTGTTGGTGATGTGGATCGGGGTGGCGAGGTTTTACAATATTGACGTTATCAAGCGTATTTTCTTTCTGGCATGGAAGCATATTTAATTCGGAAATTGATAAGCAAGTTGGCCGGCACTGATACAGCTTATTGGTGGGAGCCACCCTGTATTAGAGAGCACTATGGAGTGCTGTCACTAACTGTATGCTGCAATTTAAGAGACTGTGTGAATGGCAACTATCGGGGGCGGATGTTCAGTCCTTTCCAAAAAGGTGCCAGGCTGCTGAAAATCGCAAGTGGTACAATTCTACGCTAACTATCGCCTCTACATGTAGGAGCATAGGCAATGAACCAGGAAACCGATCCGCTACCAGACATCGAAACCATGCATCGGGAGCACAGGGAATGGCACAGCGAATATGCTACATGGATGAATGAAATCGCGGCTTGGCAGCGTGAACAGCAGCTCGCCGAGGCCATGCTGTACCAACTGGAACGCGCGCTACCTGACCACATCCGGATAATGGTAGAACATTCAACATCCATTGCGGCACATGAAAAGCACCTGTGTGAGCACGAAAAGCGGCTGTCCGACTACGTGATTAGTGGGCAACATGGCAATGAACGCATCGCCGACTTGGTCGAGGCGCATCGGAAACAGGAGGAACATCATGCCCGTGAATGCAAGCAGCATGATGCGTTCCGCTCTCTGCACCATTCGGCCATGGCGGAGTTCAAACGTATTGCGAAGCTATTGCACCAAATAAATAAATAACTTCTTCACCCCTGTCCGGCTACCGGGGGCCACCTCTCTCCTTAGGTGTATGGCCATTGGCGACAGACGAAAGGGGCGGCCACGGCGCGCCACATCTCTGCCGATGGGCTTTCACCGGGGAGGGCTCTCGGCGGCGGTCATCCCCGGCGGGGAATGTCGGCAATCTGCCAGAACCGGACATTAAAAGGGTAATGTAGTCCGAACGACTGATTGAGGTGTTGGAATGTTAGACCTGACCCCGTTGTCGGGTCAGGTGCGTTTATGTGTTGGGACAACAAGAACAGGGCATTCGGATTTATGAAGGACCCATTCGCTAACGCTACCTACAAGAAGTTGATACATCGCACCTTGTCCATGAGAACCTACAACAATCATATCTATGTCGAGTTTTGAGGCCTCCTTCAGAATTGTTTCTGCCGTTGCGCCTTGTACAAGAAGGGCTGTTGTATCAAGGCCTTCCTTACGCAATCGGTCTGCAATCTCTTGTATCTGACAGTGCTCGCCATGGAAGCTTTTCGATAAGGAATCTCGGACCGATTGTGGACCTACCTCAAATCCAACGAAATCTGGTTCAGGATCTGCGACATGTAGGAGCCACACCTTTGCTGAAAGTGCTTTGGCTATTTCTTCGGCCTTTTTCACAACCATTTCTGTGGAATCAGAAAGGTCAACCCCAACCAGAAGCTTCATATCATCTCTCCATCAGTTACGCATCCAAGCACCCAATTAGCATGTTAATAAAATTTAGTCAGTTTATCAGTAAGACAAAATGCTGACAGAGCGTTAATGGTAGAAAATGGTAATATTGGAATCTATAAATGTCTCCTTAGGGTTTCCGGACCTTTAGCATTCTCTTATATAACTATCAGACATCTCTGACAGACACCCCGTACCCTGGCCGCCATACTGTCCCTGCACCGGAGCAACCGAGGCCATCAGGCCGGGAATTGTCAGCGATCCGACTGAGGCGAGAACCGGGACTGTCTGGGGAGGGTGTGACCCTGCTTCGGCGGGGTTTTCTTTGTCCGCTTGTACCTGAGGACAATATGCAGACCAGGCGTTATGCCATATCCTGTTAATCAGTGGCGCAACAAAGGACTCTCTCCTCATTCGTCACTCACACGCCCCGTGCCCTCCGTCATGGGGCGTGTTTCTATTTATGCCCTTGTTGTCGGGGGAGAGTGTGGCTCCGTCCATTGTTGCGGGGTTTTCTTTTGTTGATCGTACCAAAAAAGGACAATATGCAGGCTGTGAGTCGTGCCGTATTATTAAATTCAACCGGGTGTAGGTGAATACAATACCTTATGGGAATAAGCCTGCTGCCCATTATGGATGGCAGTGAAAGCCCGGACCATTTGATCAAAGCCCCCGTCCTTGTGGCGGGGTTTTTTATGCTAAATGAAGGTCCGGAATCTGCCTACTCGGAAGTTCACAATACAAATAAAACGGCGGCCAACGAATGAACGAAGGCCGCCGCGTGGAGAAAGTGATTCTGTTAAACCGCTTTCTTTCTTCTGTTTAAAAGCCGATGCCGAGGAATGGGTTCTTGGGCTTTATGGCGATCACCAATTATACCGGGCCATCAGCCTAGCATTTACATTTTGTGATCTGACACTGGCTAGCAGATCCTGTGAGGAATACATATTTGCGTCGTATCTCACCAGCATTAGGTGGTAGCGAAAATGGCAGAATTCAGCAGAAACAATGCCATATTCTTCTTCCAGTGCGACTACCAGATTATTGCGTTGCCTATCCTCCAAGTTCTCGGAAACATGTACAACAATTTCAACAGTATTCGTTACCTCATCAAGTATAGGCAAATTATGTACTACCTGATCCATTGCACACCCCTTCAATTGGTTTAATGAAATTATTGCCAGTTATCTGGTAGGTAAGTACCCTGTATTTCTCCATGTACCCGCGCCCTTGCGATTGCCGGTTCCTCCGATACCGTCGCAGTGCATGTTAGGAGGTTTCCTTACCGTTGAAAAAAGACCTGCATTTATTGCTCCTCGTCGTCCTGGCAACACGATTGAAAACCATGCATAACCTGTGCCTTTCTGCGCAAGGAGGGAAAAGCCCTGCAGTTTGAAGCGGTAGCGGGATTTGAGCCGAGTGCTAATGAGATCGGGACCGTGCATTCAGTCACCGTTACCCGACGGTTAATCCATGGCGGTGGCTATCTAGCTGATTAGAGTAGAAAACTTTTGTCGCTATAAGGTGACGCAAGTCAGTCAGCCTAGGCGGGTGTACGCAGAACCCGGGGTAGGCCAAACGGTAATAATTACGGAAAAGTCCATGCGCCACCCTGATCCGAGCGTAAACCGTGAATGTCCACTTTGGGTGTGTGCCCTGCAAAGGCGGCGTTTTCCAGTGTCTTCCCCCCGGCAACCGCCCCGGCCGGAAGCCATCGGGTCGGCCATTGAGGTAACGTCAGACGAAAGGGGCGGCTGTCAGGACCTGTCTGTCACGCCGTAATTGATGATTTCGAGCGGGCTTTCCTTGTGGTCGCTTTCCTGCCACGGGTCACGGGTTTTTT
>JBDLIZ010000213.1:0-8192 GCA_039714615.1 Pseudomonadota bacterium
GCCGTAATATTCCAGAATGAGATGTTGATGCCGTAGGCGTGTCGCCTCTGCATCATCGTCAGGCTCGAAAGCTTCTCCCGTCAATTCCAAACGCCGCGCCACGTATTCGATGTCGCGCAGATGATAATCCTTCGGCGCAAAGAATCGCTTAGTAACTTTGAAATAACCGGAACTTAGCAGGAAGCCGATACGATTCGTTGATTTTCGCATGCTCGCCGCGGCCTCAAGTAAGACATCCGAAAAAACGAAAAACTGCTTGCGTTGAATGCTGTTAAAAACAGGCGGTGTCTCGAACAACTCCTGTTCGACAGTGCTCAGAATCCTCATTCTCGGCATGAATCGCTTCTCCCCGTTGAAATCTGCATTGTTCTCAAAACCATCGTTTTGGGGATAGATGTCGTTCGTTCATGCGCGACCCCCAGAACCCAGATTTTTGTGTTTCAAAACATTGTTCCGAATCTATTATTCCGTTATCCTCCTGTCAATACGTTTGGGGAACACAACTCATGCTTATAGGATATGCTCGCGTTTCCACCGTCGATCAAAACCCCGAGTTGCAAACCGAGGCGTTAAGCGCGGCGGGATGTGAGCGGATCTTCACTGAAAAAGCCTCCGGATCTCACAAAGACCGCCCCCAGCTTAAAGCGACGCTCGATTATATGCGCGCCGGAGATACACTCGTTGTTTGGAAGCTTTCACGGCTGGCACGCTCTCTCAAGCAGATCATCGAAACCACTCATGATCTGGAAAAGCGCGGGATCGAATTGAAAGTGCTCACTCAGAATATCGACACCAGTACACCGGAAGGCCGACTGTTCTTTCACATGACGGCTGCTTTTGATGAGTTTCAACGCGAACTCATTGTCGAGAATACGCGGGCCGGACTGAATACTGCCCGCAAGAAAGGCCGTAAAGGCGGCCGTCCACCACGCATGACCAAAGACAAAATCCGCACGGCAGAAGCCATGCTGAAAGACACGGAAAACTATTCTTTCATATCCGATATCATCGCCCATCTCGGTGTTGGCCGGACAACCTTCTACCGCCATTTCCAGCCTGAACGCATTAAAGAAATAAGAGAAGGGGGTACTCCATAGGCTGGAAAAAACGTACGCCTATAGTGGCAGCTTCTGGCCGATTTGTAACATTCGAATATCTACCAAATTCTATGGCGAATTTCGTACCTTATATGTCTAAAGGCCTGCTGATACTGGTGTGACATGACGGGAACCCATTACCTAACAGACATACTGGTCCTGCTGGCGGCGGCGTTCATCGCCGTTCCGGTCTTCCAGCGGCTGGGCTTCGGTTCGGTGCTGGGGTACCTGGCTGCCGGCGCCGTTGTCGGCCCCTGGGGGCTCGGTTTCATTGACCAGACCGAGGAAATCCGGCATATCGCCGAGTTCGGGGTTATCTTCCTGCTGTTCATCATCGGCATAGAACTAAAGCCTGCACGCCTGTGGGCGATGCGGCGCATGGTGTTCGGCCTGGGCACCGCACAGGTGATGGTGACCGGGCTGGCCATCACCGGCCTGGCCCTGCTGCTCGACCAGTCGCTCAGGACGGCCGTGATCATCGGTTTCGGTCTGGCGCTCTCCTCGACGGCATTCGGCCTCCAGATCCTGACCGAGCGTGGTGAAATGGGGACAGCTCATGGCCACACGGCATTTTCCATACTGCTGCTGCAGGACCTGGCGGTGGTGCCGCTGCTGACACTGGTGTCACTGCTTGCTGCGGAAACCTCGCTGCTGGAGGGCATCGAGTTCGCGATACTGGATGCCGTGCTCGTTATCGCCTCCGTCATCCTCGCTGGCCGGTTTTTGCTGTCCCCGGTCCTTAGACTGGTGGCGACCAGCCGGACGGCGGAGGTGTTTACCGCCACGGTCGTGTTCGCGGTGCTGGGCACGGCGTGGCTGATGGAGGAGGTGGGTCTGTCGCTGGCGCTGGGCGCATTTCTTGCGGGGCTGATGATGGCGAACTCCCACTACCGACACCAGGTGATTGCCGATATCGAGCCGTTTCGCGGCATTCTGCTTGGCCTGTTTTTCATGGGTGTCGGCATGTCAATCGATTTTGGACTGCTAAGCAGGCAGGGCGCTTTGATTGCCGGGTTGGTGCTTGGCCTGCTGCTGGTCAAGTCCATGATCATCTGGGTGCTGTGCCGGCTCATGAGAATCGGCACGCCGGATGCCACGCGGGTATCGTTATTGCTCTCGCAGAGTGGGGAATTCGGCTTCGTGCTGTTTGGACTGGCGACCATCAGCGGAGTCCTGCCGGAGGATCTTTTCCATCTCCTAACCCTGCTGGTGGCGCTGACCATGGTCACCACTCCATTGATGGCGAATCTCGGCGAATATCTCAGCAATCGCTTGACCAGAGCGGCAGACCGGCACGACGTCAGTACCGACCATATCGATGCCGGGCAGCCGCATGTCATCATTGCCGGCTTCGGCCGCGTGGGACGGCGGGTGGCGAGGATCCTGCAGGCCGCGAATGTGCCCTATCTCGCCGTCGATAATAATGCAGACCGTGTGCTGGAAGGCAGGCGGGACGGCTTCTCGGTCTTCTACGGCGATGCCGGCAAGGCCGATGTGCTGAAAGCAGCAGGTGCCGAGCAGGCCGGCGTGCTGGTATGCACGCTTGACCAGGTCGCGCCTGCTGTGCGGCTGGTCAATATCCTGCGACAGCGCTATCCGGACATCCCCATCCACACCCGCGGGCGTGATAGGCAACACTGCGACCAGCTGTTGACGGCTGGGGCAACCCTTGCCATCTCGGAAACACTGGAAGCAAGCCTGGAGATCGGCGAGGCGGTGCTCAATACCATGGGTGTTTTTGAAGAGGAGGCCGCCGCGCTGACCGAATCGTTCCGTAAGGAATATTATGGATAGCCCGGCATCCTCAGGCATGACCGCGGTTTTAGTCTATTGAATCAAGGCTATGGTCAGCGCGGCGTGAGGTGCAGGATCTCCGAGGCCTTGGCAATGGACCCGTTGGACGCGACGGTCCAGAAGTAACGGAGGTGTTTCAGATAGATGTTAGCCTCCCATACAGATTACGGCAGGGCAATCGGTGATACAAAATTTTCCGGCTTGACCGTGAGCACCGACGCATGTGTGGTCAGCAATACGTCTTCCGCCGTGTTTTCGATGAGAAGGCCAGATACGCCGCTCCGCCCAACGGTGCCCATGACGATCAGATCGATGCTGAGTTCCCTCGCAAGCCCAACTATGCTCTCTGCGGCATCACCCTTGAGCAGATGAGCGTTCTCATCACCTGCCGCCATGCCATAGTCGTTCAACAGCCGGTTCAATCCATCCCTGTGCCGCCGTTCAGATTCGTTGAGCAGGAGCCGAATCTCTGTTTCCGAGATTCGTCCTTGCCCGCTACTCAGCCTGGATTCCCCTACCAGGCGCCAGACGTGTACTACATGCAGTCGTGCCTGCTGTCGCTCGGCCAGGGAGGTGGCGAGATCCATGATCAACCGGTTTATTCCCTCGCCGGTATGGCCTATTGGGTCGACCGCAGCCAGTATAGTTTGGTAGGGATGAGCACAGTCGGGGTGATCGATCCATACCGGACAGGGACACTTGCGTAGCAGGTGCATATCGGAGCTTCCGAAGAGCCGTTCGGCAAGTTTGCCAGAAGGCCGGGCCACCTTCATGAGCAGGTCATAACCGTTGCGCTGCACAGTGCGGATAACTTCTATGAAAGGTATTCCTGTCAAAACCTGAGTGTAGATCATGATCCCTGCCTCTGTATGTGGCGCGGTCATTGCTTCCAGCTGCTCGAGACGGCGCTCGCGGAGTGCCGCGTTCAGGTCGATACCGAAACGCTTTTCGACTTCTTTAGCTTGTTCGGCCTCTGCGGTGACGTCTATGACCGTCAGGCGGGCATCGTTTGCCTTGGATAGCGCGACCGCTTGCTCCAGCGTCACGCGTTGAGTGTCCGGGTAATCCGCGAAATAGAGGATGTTCTTGAATCGCTTCATAGGGTTTCGCCTTAATTCAATTTGGTAATGCGGATCGTGCTCTAGACGACCAGAGCGGTGCGATTAATGTCCACCTGCAAGCGGCTCCTGCTTAGTCATATTGCGCTCGATAATATTGTCCAGTTCGCGGCGGTACAGCCACACCCCGCGGCACTGCGGTCAATAGTCGATCTCGATACACTAGAGTTCGCTTATGACCAGCTCCACCTGACATACAGGGCATTTCATAGTATAGCTCCCTTACTGATTGAGCGTTCGACGACATTCGACCTGAGCACAACTGGCTCGACCGTTTGGTAATCGATGCTGATGCGTTCACCGGCCACCGGCCGGAACCGGTTATCGGCAAAGGCGACATGATCGGGGTGCTCACGATAGCTCTCGATCACTGCCGGATGGCAGAAACGCACCAGCCAGGTGTAACGGTACTTTGCATCCTCCTTCACTGCCTTACCAGTCACCACTTCACGCACACCGGGGATGGCGCCGAGCACGCAGCGACCCTCTTCAAACATCGTCTCGACACCAACCTCATCGATTCCTGTCACGTTGTAGATGATCAGATGCTCCACTGGCAAAGACCGTCAGCACGTTAGTACTTCGGTGGCACGCCCGGCTGATCCCCAAAGGCGTATGCAGCGTTCCGCCTCTAGACTCACGGCATCCTGTACATCCTGCATCAAACTCGTGTATTCGCCATTGCGGGTCGCCTTGGCGTTTTTTTGAATACAGACACTGGCCGCATCAGCCAAGCCAGTATATGAGTTGATCTTAGCCACGCCATTGGCGATCAGCTTCCGGAACTGATCGGAAGAAAGCCCCGTACCGCCATGGATCACTAGAAGTATAGCTAGTGTTTCGTTGATATGCTTCAGACGTTGGAAATCCAATTTGGGTTTTCCCTTCATGCGGCCATGCACGGTGCCGACGGAGACGGCCAGAAGGTCCACTCCGGTTTGGTCCACGTAGCCTCTGGCTTCCGCCACCGTCGTATAGCTTATTTTGCCGGGATGGCGCTCTGCGTCCTCTCCCTCAATACCGGGCACATAACCCTGTTCACCCTCCATGGGTACACCGCAAGCATGGGCCATGTGGACCACTGCGCGCGTACAGTGAATATTGTCTGGCAACGGCATGTGAGAGGCATCGACCATGACCCCATTACAGCCCAAATTGATCGCACGCTCTGCGGTGTCGATACTCGTACTGTGGTCAAGGGGAATGGCCACCGGTACCGAAGCTCGCCGGGAAGACGCCTCCACCGCGGGCATGATCGACTCGAAATTGAAATAGTTGAAATGGGACTCTCTGTTTTATCGATAAACAATCTGCGCTTGGAGCTGGCTGGCAGCCACGTCGCAATGCTGAATGTGGAAGGATTTCCGCTGGAAAGACACTGGTATGCCGTGCACCTGAAAGGCAAAAAGCTATCGCTGGTGACCCGCACCTTTCTGGACTTTCTACTGAGGCAAGGAAAAGATGTGTTGAAGCATAATATCCCGGTGGGACAACCGGACACCGGCCAAGTGAGGTCTACTTAACCAAAGGTATGTAAACTCCCATAGGGATTCACGTAAGGGGTATTGCAGAAGAACCCCAAAAGTGACGAATCTGAGTTAATCTGCCTTCCGGTTATGTGTAGGAATAACGAGGACCGGCAGCTGCGACTTATGCAGCACACCTTCGCTCACACTCCCTACCAGAAGCTGAAACATCGCGCCTCGTCCATGAGAACCGACCACGATCATATCCACATCCAGGTCCGAAGCTTCCTTTAGAATGGTTTCCACCGTAGCGCCGTGTACGAGCAGCGCTGTTGTATCGATTCCCGCCTTGCGCAGCCGCTCGGCAAGCTCCTGTATCCGGCGATGCTCGACGTGAAACCGTTTTGCAAGAGATTCCCGTGCTGCTATTGGATCCACTTTGAATTCGACCTTGTCCGGTTCCGGTAGTGCGTTATGCAACAACCAAACTTCTGCCGAGAGCCGTTTGGCGAGTTCTTCGATCTTTTCTACAACGATCTCTGTCGAATCGGATAGATCAACACACGCCAGAATCTTCATATTTTTTCTCCATCAGCCACAGTACTGTAACGATCGGTACCAGTTCTTTTCGATGATCGGCTTGTCTTAGATAACCCGGCATTAGTCGGGAAACCAATTACCATACTGGACCCTACTCGGCCGGAATAGCAAATATTACGATAAATGCCAGAATGCCTGCTAACGCTGCAAAGCGTACAAGATTTAAAACGTACGTTGTTCGATCGTGATGGTGTCGGCTCGCGATAATGGCAACGAAACACTGCAGCAGGTAATACAGCGCGAATGCACGCGAAGCAACGGAGATGATATCCAGTAAATCTGCAGTCCAGACCAGAACGATCGCCAGAAACGATACCACCACGTAACCCTTGTTGGTTGGCAACCTGCCGTTACTGCTTTCGCTTGCCAGCGATCCGGCTCCTACCGTATCGGCGACCGCAGCACTGAACTGGCTCATGATCGCAGCCACGATCAGCATCAATGGCAACACGACCGCTGCCAGCCCGGTCGCGGCAACGATCTCTGCTATCTGAACGTGCGCAAGGTCGAGGTGTTGCACAATCGGCAACAATGCAATAACCGAAATTATGTAGAGGGTGCCTGAAATGAGTTGTGCCCGGCGCATGGTTCGCACCCGAATTTCAGCACTGTATTTCTCACCAAGAAAACGCGATGTCTCAAATCCCTGCACAACAAGCAAGATCCCGGCCAGAATAAATACCTTCGTTACCCAGTCTCTCTCCTGGACGTCTAGAGTGAGCGGCCGCTCGGATTGCATGAAGTTGTAATCGTATACGAATACCCCAACAAGCAGGGCGGCGACGATCGACAACTGAAGGGACATTGAATAGGCCTCCAGTTTCTCAAGTCCGCCCAGTCCACGTAAATAGCCTGTGGTAGCTATCAACACGATGATGAGAGTCGTCAGGGATCTTTCCAGGCTCGGTAAATCCCCGAAACCTATATAGGTTAGAAGAAAAGATGATAGCAGTGAGAGGTAGAACGCGACTGCTGTAACGTATGCGAATGAAAGCGCCGCATTGCCGACTAAATCGATCTTGTATATTATCGGGTGGGCCTGCCTCTCATGCAGCAACGGCTCAGCATGCGTAATATTGAATCGAATCACACCGCCGATTGCGTAGGCGAGCACGACGATACCCGTTACAGCGATTGGCGACAACGGACCGACTACACTTGCCAGCAACGGAGCTATGATTAGAAACCCGCTGCCGATGATTGATGAAAGCGGAGTGAGCGTCGCCTGCCATGACCTGCTTCCGGTCAGACGGGGGCTGAACATGAACAGCAACATACCGGCCGCAATAAGAACAAGCATGATGTTCAGCATATCCCCCCCTACTACCCGTCATCCATATATCTTGAAATGCACTGGGAGACAGCCTGGCAATCCGCGTGTATAACGGTCCTTCTATCGCTGAACCAGTCACGCGGCGCGATGATTTCCACGTTGCCCGCCCGGTCATCCGCCTCGTCGACGACGCCGCGCGCGCCTCCCCAGTGGTCGCCGTTGGGAGTGTGAGTATACCACCGCTTTGACCGGAAACTTGCCCAGGTGCCTATTGACCAGTTCCAGAGCTGCCCCGGTGGTCTCTTCGTAAGTGAGCGGGTCAAAAATAGACCAGCCCGTATCACCCCTGACGAAAGAAGTATTGGCGAGATCGAAGCCCCTGACCTGGTAAACGTTCGGCATGATCTGTTAGAGGCCATAGTTCATGTTGAGTATGCCCTGGCGCTGCAGCGACGGGTGGATGTTATCGAATTCCCTGTCTTCTATGAAGAACTTTTAGGCCGCATTTAAGGGGAGTTTGCCAGGATATCTCCTATTGCTTGGCATCACTTATTCTTCACCGGGCGCTACAGCTTAAAAAAGCAAGTAAGACTGTCATCGATGTTGCAGCTATGGCTGAAATGCTAGAAAAGCACCTAAAACAGGTATTCTGGATAGAATAAACTCAGATTCGTCACTTTTGGGGGTTCTTCTGCAATACACCCGTAAGCCCCGAAATTCGCTCTGAAACCCATTTTCCGCACCTACCACTGTTTGAGGGGAATTAGCCCTCTAAAACTGGCCGCATGATCATAGGTAAATTTTGGGGGCACCCAAAGCACTAAAAAATGCGGTTCGATAAAGA
>JBDLIZ010000214.1:0-8177 GCA_039714615.1 Pseudomonadota bacterium
GACATCGTTACTGCGCACTCTCACCAGAGATGCCACGTTTGGCGAGGTCTCCAACCGCCCTGCCACGACGCGTCATGTGGAAGGCACGTCACTGCTGGTCAATGGCATGTCCCTTATTGAACTGTACGATACCCCTGGCCTCGAGGATTCCATTGGTCTTCTGGAGTTCTTGGATACCCTGCATAGCGGCGGGAGGATCTACGGCATTGAGTTGATAACCCGGTTTCTGGATGGCCCTGCCGCCCATGATGAGTTCGAACAGGAAGCCAAGGCGCTGCGCCAGGTGCTTATCAGTGACATATCGCTGTATGTCGTCGATGTGCGCGACCGTGTGTTGGGCAAGCATCGCGATGAATTGGAGATCCTCGCCAGCTGCGCAAAACCCGTCGTTCCGGTACTTAACTTCATTGCCAGTTCCGAGGCAAAGACCGCTCAATGGCGAGAGCATTTGGCTCGGGTGAATATCCATGCAGTGGTTGAATTCGATACCGTGGTACTCGACGAATACGGGGAGCGACGATTGTTTGAAAAGATGCAGACACTGCTCGATCACTTTTACTCTACTCTGCAAGCCGTGATTGAGGATCGTCAACACCAGCGTGCCAGATTGAATCACGCCTCCGCCGATCTGCTGGCTGACCTGCTCATCGATGTTGCCGCGTACAAAATTATCCTACCCTTGGATAACAGGAATACCGCTATGGCTATGGACTCCCTCAGGCGATTGGTGTGTGAACGCGAGCAGCAATGTGTGGATGCGCTGCTGGAGCTCTATCGTTTTCACCTCGACGACTACGCCATCGAGGCGCTGCCTATCGAGAAGGGTCATTGGGGAATGGATCTGTTCAATCCGGCATCCATGAAACAATTTGGCATCCGGGCCGGCGGTGGCGCAGCCGCGGGCGGCATGGCGGGTTTGGCCGTGGATGCGATGACCGGGGGCCTCACCCTCGGTTCCGGCGCCGCCATTGGGGCGGCTATCGGTGCGCTGTGGGGCAGCTCACGAACCCATGGCAAACGGCTCGCTGACCGCATGCGGGGATTCACTGAACTGCGGGTCAATGATGGGACGCTGCGTTTGCTGGCCATTCGGCAGATTGAGCTGGTGCAAGCGCTGTTGCGGCGGGGCCATGCCAGCCGAGACAAAATTCAGATTCATTCAAAAGACGCCTCTAAGAAAGCCTGGATGAGGTCAAGACTTCCAGCTGTTCTGGAAAAGGCCAAAGTGAATCCGGCCTGGTCACGCTTGAACGGACCCGAACTGGCAATCCTAGGGTCGGATTCCAGCCGCTTTGCTGCAAAGGATGAACTTGCCAGGATAATTGAAATCAGTTTTTCCGAGTCGTTGATTGAATCTTCATCTACATAGGATACCCATAACGGATGGGTTTTCAGGAGTAGGTCGGGTTAGCCCACCGGGTGTTACCCGACAGATCGGGTCAAAAATCGGGGTCAGGTCAGCCAGTCTATATTCTAGACTCCTCACATGATATCCTCCACCAATGGCAAGACCACTTCGCATCGAATTCTCAAACGCACTCTATCACGTCACCTCCAGAGGGAGCAGTATTGGGGTCGGAGCCCTTTAACTCTTTGTACCGACCCCTTTAACTGTCTACACTTACCGCGAACCCGACATCATCCGGTTAATATCGGCCTGGAAGGCCAACAAACGTCAAAATTCTTGTTCGGTTTTACTCTGAAGCCCATTCCATTTTGAGCTTGCGATGATGTATCGCACAATCACGAAGGTACAAATTGATTATGCTTTGATAAGGAATGCCAGTTTCTTCCGCCATGGATTTGAAGTAGGCCACTGTGTTCCTGTCTAACCGCATAGTTACTGGCTGCTTTAGATATTTAATGAAAGGATTTTTCCGACCTTTCATTTTCGAAAAATCATAATGGTCTCTCATTTTCGCTGCTTCCAATATTCTCGCTCCTCGTCTTTGTCTGCTTTTCTTGCCGAGATAATACGAACGAGTGTTTCGCTCTCTCGAAAACAGTGGCAAACAACGAGAACCTGTGGTTTCAAGCTCAGCCCAAGTAGGATGAAGCGATCTTCTTCGTCTGAATGGTCAGGATTGTAAAATTGGATCGCACTTTCATCATAAAAGGCAGTGTGCGCCTCTTCGAAAGAAACCCCATGTTTTTTTACGATGGCTTTTTCTTTTTTTTGATCCCACTCGAACTGAAGCTCATTCATATGTACATTGTACTTATGGTGGAGAGAAAGGCAAGAGAATGGGGTTTGGCAGTGCGCCTTTCTCAGTTCGAGGCTGTCGGTGGATCCACGCTTCGGGAAAACTCGGCGGCAACATGCACATGAAAGCGGGTTACAAAAAGCGAGGCGTAGAGGGTTACGATTGAAATCAGTTGGAAGAGCAGGCGGGGCGCACCAGATTCCGGAATTTATTGCTTGCCAGTCCCTGTAAACGGTACTGCAATTGAAAACCCGTGACGAAGTTTTCCTGCTCGCTGTCCGCGTTGGCGGGGTCCTCGGCCACTTCGCCTAACAGCCGCATATAGCCTACCTGAGCCCCCAAAGACCAGTAATCGCTCAACTGATAGCAGGCCGTTACTGTCAACGAGGCATTCTTGAAGCCCGCCCTTGCGTTGTCATTGGGTAAGCCGATCGTAGTGGACTGTGAGGCATCTATCCCATAATAACTGGACATGTATTTTTCGTCGGTCCAGGTGGTGCCTAAGCCAAAAGACAGATCGAGTTTATCAGAGAGTTTTTTTTCATAGCCGGCCATGAATTCGCCTACCGTTCCCTCGTGGCCGCTGGCTACGTCCTTGCTCAACCGGGTACCCACCAGGTATTCACCATAACGGCCCTGGGTAAAAACCCCCAGTTCCAGGCCATCGGCGAATGGATCGTCGGTGCTCGGTTCCTCTTCACTACGGTTAAAACGCCCCATCCTGAGCCCGCCTTGCATACCCATCTCAAAATTGGGAGTATCGATCAGGCTAGCTCCCAGGGACGTATTTCTCATGTTGAAGCGCTTGTTCCAGGCAAGATCCTTCAATGGGCCGGTAAGAAATCCCTTGTCATAAATATCGTTACGTAAAGAGAAATACCCGGCAATGGCTTCGAGTTGGGTGGGAGGTTCGGCAACGGCTTCAAAGATTTCATCATCGGCGTTCACGGCATGACTCGTCACGATGAAAATCAGTGTTGTTGTGAAAAGCCTAATCATGTATTTATTATACAACTAAAAAGGGGTTGCAGTCGTTCGGTTAGAGGAATTAATGCAATCGATTTGGGTGGCTGGTTCATCCTAGATGATGGACGGTTATCAGGAATTTTTATGTTTTTTATCATGAAATGAAATAATGTGGCAGAAACATGCATCTTTCACTCAGAAAACAGGACCGATAATGAAAAATCGTTTAGGTAGCATTATCGGCCGGTGGGTACAAATGGCTGCACGATATCGCTGGTGGGTTGTGTTCCTGGCATGCCTGTTAACCGCACTTTCCCTCTATTACACCATAAGCCATCTCAAAATCAGCACCGATCTGGCGGGCATGCTGTCTCCTGAACTTTCATTCCGTCAGACCTATGAGCAATACAAACGTGCATTCCCGCAACAGGTGGATACCCTGGTCATCGTCGTTGAAGCAAGCACCCCGGAACTTGCGAGACAGGCCGCGAGAGAGCTTGCAAATCGGTTGGAGGAGCAAGGCGAACGCATTAAAAGTGTTTTTATCCCTGGGGGCGGCGAATTTTTTGAGCGTCAGGCCTTGTTATACATGGATCTCCCTGAGCTCGAAGAGCAAGTTGATAAGTTGGCCGCCATCCAGCCCTTTTTGGGCCGTTTGACTCGAGACCAGAGCCTGCGTGGCTTGCTCACTATGCTGGGCGATGCACTCGAAGCGGTGAGGGATGGAGAAGGTTTGGATCTGGTTCCGATCTTGACACGGCTGAACGAGGCCGTTGAAAAGAGACTTAAAGGCCAGGACTACCAGGTTTCCTGGCAGGAGTTGATGTTTGGCGAAGGGGCTCAGGGGGACCACAATCGTCAGTTCATCGTGGTGCAACCCCGTATGCAGTTCAGTAGTCTGCTGGCGGCCGAGAGCGCGATGGACTCCATAAGACGGTTGCTTGAGGATTCCGGTCTGGCGCACCGGGAGGGTCTGCGAATACGGCTTACCGGAACGGTTGCCTTGGAATACGAGGAGTTGGAGAGTGTCAGTCGAGGGGCGGGTGTTGCAGCCATTTCAGCATTGTTGATGGTGCTGGTCGTGTTGACCGTGGGATTGCGTTCACTGAAGCTGATTATTGTCACCCTGGTATCGTTGCTGGTGGGTTTGGTGCTGACCGCCGGTTTCGCGACCCTGGCCATCGGCGAACTGAACCTGATCTCGGTCGCCTTTGCGGTACTCTATATTGGTCTGGGTGTGGATTTCGCCATTCATTTGTGTCTGCGTCATCGGGAATTGATTCGGGCCGGCAACTCAATGCAGGCCGCACTCGTTGCCACCGGCAAGGGTGTGGGGTCCTCGCTGGTGCTCTGCGCGATCACTACTGCGGTAGGTTTTTATGCCTTTTTGCCGACCGCTTATTCCGGGGTGTCCGAACTGGGGTTGATCTCGGGAACGGGGATGTTTATCAGCCTGTTGGTTAGTCTAACCTTATTGCCCGCATTATTGAGTATTTGGCCATTACGCCATGTTGCCGGTGATGCCGTCCAGCAGCGAGGGGGGCTGAGAGCCAGCTGGTTGGAATGGCCTTATCGCCACGCCAAGGCACTGCGTTGGGCGACCCTCATTGCGGCCGTGTTGGCCCTGCTGATCCTGCCGCAGCTGCGTTTCGACTATAACCCGATTAATCTGCGCAACCCTGACACCGAATCCGTGGCGACCTTCAGGGATCTGGTGGAGAACGCCTCAACTGCCCCATGGAACGCCACGGTTTTGGCGGGCAATGCCGCGGAGGTGGAGATTTATCAAGGGCTGCTTAATGAACTCGACAGTGTCGATAAGACGGTAGCGGTCGATGATTTCGTGCCTGAGAACCAAATGGACAAGCTTACCGTCATCGAAGACATGGCACTGATCCTGGGACCTGAGTTGGAGGGTGGTCAACAGCAGCCTCCTCCAACAAGCGATGAACAATTGAGCGGTTTGACATCTTTTCAATCTGCTCTTGAGGCCTATGCTGCATCGCCTGGCAATCTCCCCGGGCGGGAAATGGTGATCAAACTCCGTCAAAATATAACGCAATTCCGGGAGCGGTTGAAGGTGGTGGGGACCGCGCAAGTCAACGCCCAGCTCAATGAATTGCAGCACAGTCTGTTGCATTATTTTCCAGAGAATCTGCGTATGCTCAAGGCTTCGTTGGGTGCTACGGTTTTTTCCATGCGGGACCTGCCCACCGAGCTGGTGCGGCGTTGGGTATCGCCACAGGGGAATTTTCGTATCGCGGTGTTTCCCAAGGGCGATATCAGCGATAATGATGTCCTGCGCCGGTTTGTGAGTGAGATACGTACGGTAGCGCCCAATGCCACGGATGATCCGGTCATCATTCTGGAGGCCGCGCAGGTCGTGGTGACTGCCTTTCAACAGGCTTTTACCGGTGCGATCATCGTTATTGGCCTGATCCTGATCCTGATCCTGCGCAGTGTCATTGATGCCATTTACGTCATGATTCCCCTGCTGTTCGCGGGGCTGTTAACGGTTGCATTGTTTGTGTTGTCAGGTTCGGCATTCAATTTCGCCAATATCATTGCGCTGCCGTTACTGCTAGGATTGGGGGTGGACAGCGGTATCCACATGGTAACCAGGGTACGCGCTGCGGGCCCGAATCAGCAGATCAACCTGCTGAAGACCAGCACCGCCCGCGCGGTATTGTTCAGTGCATTGACGACCATCGTAAGTTTTGGCAATCTCATTTTTTCCTCCCACCCCGGTACGGCCAGCATGGGTAAGATACTCACCCTCGGTGTGCTGATGACGTTGCTGGCCACCCTGGTCGTTCTGCCGGCGATGTTGGCCCGGGACCAACCCGGCTTGCGCCAAGAGGATTCAGGCTGAGGTCGATATGGTTGCGAATTGGCATGGGATTTCTTACTGGTGGTGCAGTATTGGCCCTGATCCGCACATCTCAAGGCGGGTTTCCGAATGAAGACCTTGGTAACGGGGGGTAGCGGTTTTGTCGGATCGGCCGTGGTGCGCGAACTCTTGGAGGTAAATCATGATGTCCGCGTACTGGTGCGAGCAACCAGTGATTGCAGTAATCTGCACGGTTTACCGGTTCAGCGCATCGAGGGCGATCTGACCGATCCTGACTCATTGAAGCGAGCCTTGAACGGTTGTGAATCGCTGTTTCATGTGGCTGCGGATTATCGCTTGTGGGTGGCAGATGCAAGCCAGTTGTATGCGGTCAATGTAAACGGCACGGGTAATGTGATGCGTGCCGCGGCAGCGGCCGGCGTGCAACGCGTCGTCTATACCAGTAGCGTTGCAACCCTGGGACACAGTCCGGGGGATGGCGTTTCCGATGAACAGACACCGTCCCGCCTGGATGACATGATCGGGCATTACAAGCGTTCTAAATTTCTTGCCGAAGCGCTGGTGCGGGTATTCGCTGAACAGAATGGGATTTCGACCGTTATCGTCAATCCTTCGACGCCGGTGGGGCCACGCGATATCAAGCCGACCCCAACGGGGCGTATGATCAGGGACGCCGCCAATGGTCGCATTCCTGCATTCGTGGATACCGGTTTGAACATCGTGCATGTGGACGACGTGGCCGTGGGGCATCGGCTGGCCTTTGAACAGGGCAGGGAAGGGGAGCGATATGTGCTCGGCGGTACCGATATGAGTCTGCAGGAGATACTGACGATAATCGCCGAGATCGTGGGGCGTTCGCCGCCGCGTATCAAGCTGCCACACCGGTTAATGTACCCGGTGGCCTATGTGGCGCAGGCTTGGTCGCGGCTGCGAGGACAAGGTGATCCCCTGCTTACCGTGGAGGGTCTGCGGATGGCTGAACATCGCATGTATTTTTCCAGCGCCAAGGCCGAAAAGGAGCTGGGCTATCGTCCTCGACCGGCCAGAGAGGCGCTGGTCGAGGCGGTGCAATGGTTTCAATGAGTGAGGGTTTTCTTTTTTATGATCGGACAAAGTATCGCCGTATGATTTCGATATTCCCGTCATGGGTATAGAGGGTAATGGGTGAAACCACTGCTTTATCTGGCGGGTATTTTAGGACTGGCCCTGACTACGGCATTGATCGCCTGGCAAGGGTTTTCTGTCGTCTACGATGCCCTGGCCATAGCCGGTTGGGGGCTTGTCGTGGTTGCACTTTTTCATGTCATACCCCTATTTATCGACACCCTTGCGTGGCGGAATCTGCTGCAGGATCCCCACCGGCCATCGCTGAGAGTCATGGTATGGATGCTGTGGATCAGAGAGGCCGTCGACGCACTGCTGCCGCTGGCTCAGGTAGGTGGTCAACTGGTCGGCACCCGTATACTGATGATGCACCAAGTACGGGGCGCGTCGGCAGGTGCCAGTGTTGTGCTCGAACTGACGTTGTCGGTGGCCACCCAATTGCTGTTCACCCTCATGGGTTTGGTATTGCTGCTGGTACTGGTTCAACAGGATTCAGGGGTTGCCCTCAGTGTGGTGGCAGGAGTAACCCTGGGCTCGGTAATCATTTACGGTTTTGTTCGGGTGCAGCGGCGAGGTCTGTTTCAAATGCTGTTGAATGGGCTGTCAGTGATGGCGGGAGGCCGTCGTTGGCTGGCGCTCGTTGGAGGGGCTGCACGTCTGGACCAGGCGATTGCCGAACTTTACCGGCAACCCAGGTTGCTGTTGACTTCGAGTTGCTGGCTGCTGTTGAGCTGGCTGTTGGGCGCAGGCGAGGTATGGCTGGCACTCTGCTTCTTGGGGCATCCAATAGGTCTACTGGAATCCGTGTTGCTGGAGAGCCTGGGGCGGGCGGTGCGCAGCGCATCATTTATGGTTCCCGGGTCACTGGGTGTGCAGGAGGGGGGGTTCATGGTGTTGGGAACCCTATTGGGACTGAGTCCTGAAACAGGGCTGACCATTTCCCTGGCAAAAAGAGTTCGCGAATTGCTGGTGGGCGTACCCGCGCTCATCGTTTGGCAATGGCTGGAGAGTCGGCATATCTGGAATGATCGGGTGAGTGACTCAGAGTCGGC
>JBDLIZ010000215.1:0-8101 GCA_039714615.1 Pseudomonadota bacterium
GGCAAAGGCTGCCATTGCAAACCGTATTATTCGTGCAGGTATCGAAACCGGTAATGCTTGCATCAGTTTTCAAGTGGTTCAGGAATGTCTCAATACCATCATTCGCAAACTGACCCTGTCTGTCAGATTGGATCGATGGGGTTGGCGCAGCAATGCTTGGGTCACGACTGTGAAAATTACTGACGCTCAGAGTCTTTGACTTCAGGCAGGGGGTTGTCAACTCTATCCAGACCTTCATAGCAACATGATGAATTCACCCAGATTTGTATATCAAACGAGTCTGACCCCATCGATTTTCATGACCCCATCGATTTTCAGATGTGGTATGAATGGACTGTATTCTTTTTGGAATAGAAATGTCTTACAGGGTGTGATGGTAGCAGGACTGGCATTTTTATCGGGTCTGTTCAGCCAGGTTGCCCAAACATCACCGCAGCAGTCACTCTTTTCGGAAGTCGCAGAGGCAGTGGGTCTCGAGTTCATTCACTTCAATGGCATGTCTGGCGAGTTTTATTATCCCGAGGTGGTTGGGCCTGGCGCTGCGTTGTTTGATTACGATAATGATGGTGACCTCGATGTCTATCTGGTCCAGGGCAAGATGCTGGATCCGAAAAAGAAACCCTCCGATGCCTGGTTTCCTCCGCCTGCCGATACTACGGTAACCGATCGGCTATACCGCAATGAACTCGTCGTCAATGAGGATGGCTCGCGAACGCTGCGTTTCCGTGATGTAACCGAAGAGAGTGGAGTCACGGATGATGGGTATAGCATCGGGGTGACCACGGGAGATGTCGATAATGATGGTTGGATAGATCTCTATGTGATGAATTTCGGACACAACAGATTGCTGCGAAACAATGGAGACGGCAGCTTCAAAGACATTACCGCAGAGGCAGGCGTGGGAGACCCAAGATTGAGTGTGAGCGGGGCATTTATCGATTTTGATCGAGATGGCTTTCTGGATCTGTATGTGGTCAATCATGTGAGTTTTTCCATCGCCAGTCACGAGCCCTGCTCGGCGGTTTTTCAAGACCGGGAGTATTGCTCGACTAAGATGTACACACCCGTACCCGATCGGCTTTATCGCAATCTGAGAAATGGGACTTTCGAGGACGTGTCGGATTCGTCTCGTATCGGTCGTGTTGCGTATCCGGGCTTGGGGGTGATCACCTCTGATCTAAATGGCGATGGCTGGGTGGATTTCTACGTCGCCAACGATGGAACCGCTAATCAGTTCTGGGTCAATCGTCGAGACGGAACATTTCAAGACGAGGCCTTGATGGCCGGTGTTGCGGTCAACATGGAGGGTGCGCCGGAGGCCAGTATGGGCGTGGACGCCGGTGATTTTGACGGCGATGGTGATGAGGACCTGTTCCTTTCTCACGACTTTGAAGAAACCAATACCCTCTATGTCAATGATGGAAACGGTTGGTTCGAGGACCGCACGCTCGTGACCGGCCTTGCGGCACCGAGCAAGGGTTATACTGGATTCGGTACGGCCTGGTTCGACTTTGATAACAACGGCTGGCTGGATATCTTCATCGCCAATGGTGATGTGCGCAGTCCCAAGGAACGTGCGCGCAGGGGCGAACGTTTTCCCCTGGACCAACCCAATCAACTCTTCGCTAATACGGGTAAAGGACGGTTCATCGATCTTAGCCAACAGGCCGGGGCTGCCTTCGATCTTTCCGAGGTGAGTCGAGGGGCCGCCTTCGGGGATGTAGACAACGACGGTGATGTGGATATCCTCGTCAGCAACAACAGTGGTCGGACACGGTTGATGATCAACGATATTGGCAACCACAAACACTGGCTGGGATTGCGGCTCGTCAATGGGGTCAACCACGGTGCCCATGCAGCGCGTGTCGTGGTTTATCGAAAAAACGCCCCGCCAATCTGGCGTCGAGTACGGAGCGATGGTAGCTATGCGTCTGCTAATGATCCGCGTGTTGTAATCGGTCTTGGAGACGATCCGACCACGACCGCTGTTCGCGTTTATTGGGGCGGCGGTCGTGTCGAAGAGTGGAGTGAAATCGCGCCGGATCGATACACCATACTGCGAGAGGGTACGGGGAAGGTGTTGAAGTGAGAATAATGCCAAACTACACGCCGAATCCCCCTTCATGTCAAGCCCTCATCACAACTCGCTAAGCTGTAAAGAAGATTGATTGGTCCCTTTATTTTTTTATCAATACATAAGTGTTTTTGCCTAGGGTGGACAACGTATTTCCAGTACTATTTAGGGTCTGCTTTACCGGGAGAATCGTCAATTTTTTAGAGTCGGCTACACATATGTTGAGAGAATCAATACAAATATACAGAAAGCATAGTAAGAAGCTACGAAGCTGCGCATTCCTTTTGTCTGCACTACTCTGTACTACCCCCCAGGCCTTTTCCAAGGAGATCTTTACCGATGAGGCCCAGGCCAGCGGCATAGATTTCGTGCATTTCAACGGTATGTCCGGAGAGTTCTATTTCGTGGAGCCACTAGGCAGTGGTGCAGCGGTGTTCGATTACGACAACGACGGTGACCTCGATCTGTATCTCGGTCAGGGGCACATGTTGGGTAAGGGCAAGACCCTGGCTAATGCCCTCACGCCTCCACCGCCTGGTGAGAAATTCAGAGACAGGCTCTATCGCAATGACATGGTGATCCATAAGGATGGTCGACGCAGCCTGCGTTTTACCGAGGTCACCGAGGCCAGTGGGCTCGATGCACGCGGCTATAGCATGGGTGCGGCGGTAGGTGATTACGACAACGACGGTTGGCTTGATCTCTATCTGACCAATTTCGGTGAGGACCAGCTATGGCGGAACAACGGTGACGGGACCTTCTCGGATGTGACCAAAAAGGCCGGTTTGGGTCAGTCCGGCTGGGCTGTGAGCGCCGCCTTCCTGGATTATGATCTTGATGGCCATCTGGATTTGTATGTAGGGCGCTATGTCGATTTTTCTACTGATAAAAATAAGGAATGTTTTGCTCCGACCAGCGGTCGGGATTACTGCTCGCCCCATATTTACGATCCCCTGCCGGATCTCCTGTACCGCAATCGCGGCGATGGATCCTTCGAGGACGTCTCGAAAAAGTCCGGAATCGATCGCGATTTCGGGCCTGCATTGGGGGTGATCGTAGCCGATTTTAACGGCGATGCCAGGGTCGACATCTACGCCGCCAACGATATGAAACCCAATCAGTTGTGGATAAACCGCGCGAATGGCAGCTTCGTCAATGAGGCCCTGCTCGCTGGTGTTGCGGTCAACATGGAGGGTGCGCCCGAGGCCAGCATGGGTGTAGATGCTGCAGATTTGGATGGCGACGGTGACGAAGATCTGTTCATGACCCACTTGCAGGGCGAGACCAATACCATCTATGTGAACAACGGAGAAGGCTGGTTCGAGGACCGCTCGCTGGCTACCGGTCTAGGTGCACCGAGTAAGGCCTTTACCTCATTCGGTACCGGGTGGTTCGATTATGCCAACAATGGCATGCTGGATCTCTTTGTGGCCAATGGGGAGGTCAGGGTCGTACCCTTTCTAGCGCGCGCCGGGGACACCTACCCGCTTAATCAGACCAATCAACTGTTCGCCAATCTGGGTGGCGCGAAGTACAAGGATATCACCGCCGAGGCGGGAAAGGTCTTCCAACTCTCAGAGGTCAGCCGTGGGGCGGCATTCGGAGATGTAGACAATGACGGGGATACGGATATTCTGGTCACCAACAATAATGGTCGTGCACGCCTGTTGATCAACAACGTGGGTAACCAGAACCACTGGCTCGGACTTCGGGTCCTAGATGACCTTGGGCGGGACGCCATCGGTGCCCGTGTGGCGGTGTCTGTGCCCAAGTCCCGAATGCTGTGGCGCAGGGTCCGTACCGATGGCAGTTATGCCTCCGCCAATGATCCGCGACTGCTGGTCGGTTTGGGTGACTCGAGCAAGCTCGAGGCAGTGCGCGTCTTCTGGCCAAACGGCGATGTGGAGGAATGGAAGGGTATACCGGCCGATCAGTACACCAATCTACGCAAAGGCGAGGGCAAGGCGGTCAAAAAGACGGTTAGAAAGCCATGAAGAACATCCTTTTCGATCATATTTTACACAGGCTCACAGTATTTGCAGAGCGGTCTCATGCCTCTGATGGCGATCACGTTGCAGTCGATTCGGGTAGAAATCTAACCGGTGTCGCAGGGTCTCAGATGCGAAAGCAGGCTTGCTTGAATCTGTGCCATGCTGGGGCGGCAGGGGTATTCTGGATACTAATTCTGCTGTTGCCTTATGCCTCGGTCTATGCCGAGGACGCGCTCTCCCAGCCGTCTACACTGAGCATGGATGGAGTGGAGGTCTCCCTGGTTGCAGTGCCGCTGCCCAATGTCTCAAATACCGAGGCCGCGGTGCAACAAGTCCTACATACGGCACGGATGGAGCTCTCAGAGATGCTCGTTGTTGAGCAGGTAGATGCTCAAGCCCTGGCTATGGCCTACGGTGAACTGGGTGAGCTCTATCACAGTCATCACATCTATGTGCCGGCTGATCTCTGCTATCGCAATGCCGCCATGCTTGCCCCCGAGATGTTCCGTTGGCCGTATTATCGAGGCTATCTCGCCCAGCAGAGCAATGAATTGGAGCTTGCCGAGCAGGGTTATCGGGAGGCATTGACCATCCAACCCAGTTATGCCCCCGCGCAACTGCGTCTCGCACAGGTCTATATTGACCAGAATAGGCACGAGCTGGCCAAACCTCTGCTGGAGCAAACCGTCGAGATACAGGGGTTAGAGGGGGCCTCTTTGTTTGGATTGGGGCAGATCGCCTTTGCGCAACGCGATTATTCGGGGGCGGTCGAGTTGCTGAATCAGGCCCTACAAAAAAGACCCCAGGCCTCGCGCATTCACTATACCCTGGCGATGTCCTACCGTGCACTAGGTGAGATGGATCATGCGAAAACACACCTGGCCCAATATGGCGACGGCAAGCCCGAGATCATCGATCCCGAGGTAGACCGACTCAGCAAGCTAATGAGCGGTGTCAAGACCCATTACCATCACGCCTTGGGGGCCGTTCGTACCCGCCAGTACGACGTCGCGACCAAGGCCTTTGCTACAGCGCTTGAACAGGAGCCTGATAATGTCAATGCCCGCGTCAGCCTGGCGCGTACGCAATATCTCTCGGGCGAACCTGAGGCGGCGATGGAGAATCTACGCGAGTCGGTACGGCGTGATCCGAATAACGAACTGGCACACTTTCTTCTGGGTGTTCTGTTGGATGAATGGGGTCAACATAAAGAGGCGATGTCCAGTTACCGCGAAACACTGCGCTTAAAGCCTAATCACCCCGGGGCACATCACTATCTGGGCAACGCCCTGTTTGCGACGGCTCAATACGAGGAGGCGGCTAGACATCTGGCCGAGGCCTACAGGTTGGAATCTCAGGACAGCGCAGCGCAGATGTTGCAGACGATCGCGTTGATGCGCTCCGCAGCGCCCCACCAAGAGATCAAGGAGCGTCTGGAGACGCTGTACAAAGAACATCCCCAGCAGCCGATGGTGGCCTATGCCCTGGCGCGTCTGCTCGCTGCCAGTCCTGAGCCTAAGGTAAGAGACGGTGAAAGATCCCTGCAAATCGTGCAGAAGTCTTTGACCAATTTCATGCCTGTAGTCTATTACGAAACGCTCGCTATGGCTTATGCTGAGCTGGGCCGTTTTGAAGATGCGATCACCTTTCAGATCAGCGCTATCTCGGCGGCCCACTCAATGGGCATATTCGATCTCTTGCCCCGTCTCGAGGAGACCATGGCGTTATATAACGAGAAAAAACCTTGCCGTAGCCCGTGGTCGACCGACGATCCCATGTTTCGCCCCATGCCTGTCGATGCTGCGGGACCCTTCAGGGATTATCCTGCAGCCAGGCCCTACTGATCCTTAGTTTACGATACCGCGCCCTAGGATTCAGTGCAGATGTCTGATCCCCGAGTGACAGACAAAAAAAGGGGCGATGATAAATCGCCCCTTCATTCAATTCCCCTTTAGTTAGTCCCTGAGGGGTTTCCTTATAATGATTCTAGGAATTACTTGGCCGGGTAGTTGCAGGCGCTGCGGGCGCTACGACAGCGGGATAGCCATAGCCGGGATAGCCGCCCCAGCCATAGCCGCCATAGCCACCCCAGGGACCACCCCAACCACCATAGCCGGGATAGCCCGCCCCAGCCCCAGGGGGACCACCGCTCCAGCCGCTGCCCCAAAAGGCGCCGGCGTCGTCGACAAGTACCATGCAACGATTTCATTTCGATTCGGCATTTTTCATTTCTTACCTCCCATGTTCCTGTGCCTGTGGCCCGCGCTTCCATGCGCGAACAGCTCGTCTTAAGGAGTCCTCGGGCATCGTCGCCGACGCCTCAGCGCATCAACGCTTGACCTCGATCTCAACTATTCTCACGGCACTTGCACCGACATTGGTGACCGTATGGGTCTCCGCCGGTCGCCACACGACCTTGCCGGGAGTGAGTTCCTTGCGTTTGGCGGTTCTGTCCGGTTTGGCGAGCTCGAGCACGCCTCCATCAAGCACATAGACTACGCGTGAATGGTCGTGGCTGTGCAGGGGCGATGCGCCGCCGGGTTGGAAACGCAGTTCGAAGACATGGACCTGCTCGTTGTCCAGAAGAGTTTTCTTCTGATAGAGGGGCTCGGCCGCGAGCACCTGGGCGACGGGTATCGACAGAGCAAGGAAACCAGCGAATAAAAACGTTCTCATTGTTCACCTCTTTCGGGTTAGGACCATTGAGTCCGACGACTGATTAACCACGCTTCGGACTCGCCTGCTACATTATTTAGCACTTAGTACTCATCGCCTGTGCCTTCAATTATGATGCCCACTCATCGGAGTTCGATCCTTCAATAAGCCAAAGTCGGGTCGCACGGCAGTCAAGGTCATCAACCACCTTGGTGATGAAGTGATGAAGGTGTTCCGGGTATAAAGTGTAAACTGTGCAAAAGAGACTAGACAAAAGGTGCTGGAGATGATCAATGGCTGGTATGAACTTTAATACAACGAATAGTACTTTTCGTCAGTTGATGGGTAACGGGCTTATATACCGCGTACCGCCTTTTCAACGGGACTATTCATGGACGGCAGATGAATGGGATGATTTGTGGCAGGATATCCTCGGCCTGTTTGGCGATGATGCTGAATCTGCACATTATATGGGATACCTGGTTCTGCAATCCTCAGACAGCAAACGGTTTGACGTCATCGATGGTCAGCAATGCATCACTACGCTGAGCTTAATGATGTTGGCCGCTATTTCTTATTTGAAAGATCTTTCCCGATTGGACGATTTAGGTGATGCACAGAAAATCCGTGCCGAGCAACTCAGAAGCAGTTATATCGGATACCTAGACCCGGTTACTCTCGTTCCACAGTCGAAGTTATCTTTAAATCGACATAATGATCGCTTTTATCAAAATTATTTGGTACCGCTTGAACGATTACCACAACGAGGTCTCAATGCTTCGGAACATCTACTAAGAAAGTCTTTTACTTGGTTCAAAGAGAGAATTAAATCTCACGCCGGGGATAGTGGTGAGGCGGTCGCCAAGTTTGTTGATCAGCTAGTGGACCGGCTTTTTTTACTGTAATCACGGTAACGGACGAACTCAATGCGTTCAAAGTATTTGAAACCTTGAATGCCCGAGGCGTACGGTTTTCGTCTACGGACCTGCTAAAAAACTATCTGTTCTCGGTTATCGGTAATGAAGGAGCGCATACTACTGAACTGAAAAATCTTGAAGACCGATGAGAAACGATTGTTGGCCTGCTCGGTAGTGAAAGTTTTTCTGAATTTCTCCGGGTATATTGGAACAGCCGGAATAAATTGGTGCGTAAGGCAGATCTGTTCAAGACGATACGTGGTGCAATCGCCAGCAAGGCCGCCGCATTTGGATTGATTCGGGACCTTGATGATCACGCCCGCATCTATGCTGCACATCCTGTTTGAGCTCGAACGGCATATTTCTGGTCATGAGTTCGAAATCGAAAGTTCACAATACAGTGTCGAGCATGTGTTGCCTGAGCACCCGGAAGTAGGTTGGGAGGCGTTTGATGAGTCTCAACA
>JBDLIZ010000216.1:0-8098 GCA_039714615.1 Pseudomonadota bacterium
GTATTCACTGCGTGTCCTGCAACCGCGCCCCAGATACGCCCGGTACTTATGGACAATCTCAGCCGTCAGAGTAGCTGAGTATCAGGGGTAATCAGGTAGTAATATTAGAATCAACTGTTCTCCGGGCTGGTTTTTCTTGACCCGGTTTTTTTTCTGCTCATGAATACAATTCCGTCCTTGTTCTGACTATCCAATACCCGAGTACGGGATAAAACCGATCTCTTTCAATGAAATCCTTGGTTCCGTGCAAAAAAAACCTAGGGATTTCCAGGAGTGACTATCCCGCTGCGCTGCTGTTAGGCTTGCCACCCTGTCAGATAGGGTCTGACTGACAGGCCCTGACAAACCCCATTCTCAAGCGTCGCTACTCGATCTGAATGGCCTTGTCGATCACGCTCAACAATTCCAATTCTCGGAGGACACCTATGAGCAAACTACGTCAGTTCACAACCGGCGGCTTAGCCGCAATCGCATTAACCGCCAGTTCCAGCATTGCTTTTGCAGGCAACGATTCGGAAGATGACGCGACCTATTGCATGGATGTAGTGATTGAACCATTCCACATGGAGATAGACGGCTCTTGCGCCGTAAAAGACCACCTGGATGGTGATCTGCAAGAGATGTTCTACCCCTTTACTGAGGAAGAACATCTGTTCAATTGTGATTACTTCGGACCATGGACTCCTTTACCCATCGGTGTTTCGGTACCTTCGTCTGTTACCGGTATGATTTCAGGTACAATCGATGGCTATCCGTTCGAAGCTGACCTGCTATGCGCCAGTCTCACAAATTGGTACCAGGACTCCTGCTCAGACCCGGATGATCCATCGACATGTACATTTCAACTTGCGCAACCCATGCTGAGTATGGGGTTACCCCTCCCAAGGCTCTCTGAGGTCTCTGTCTTCGACGGCGTCATTACTGCCTCAAAAGGCAAACAGATCCCGCTTGTGATGGCAACACGCGCAGCCGGCCTTATGCACCTGGAAGACTTAGAAAATTTTCAAATCGGAGCATCCATCACTCACAGTGCGCTTGGGCTTGCCACCTATGATGAAGAGGATGACGGGGAAGTGGAACTCAAGGTAATGGATGGCAGTGCTGACCTGTTGCTGCAGGGCCACATCTTCCATCCAGGTACGGTCGAGGAAGACCCGGGTGCTGCCGTAGTCAAGGGCAGCATCTGCAGTAAGGACCTTTACAAAAAGCTGCATGGCCATGGCAACAAGGGGCGTGACGACGATTAAGTTTGAGTAGTCAAAACCCCTGACCTCAGGGGTTATACCCATCACGGATAGGTTTTCCCGAGGAAGGGTGCGTCATCCTTGTTTCGTGGCAAGGCGCGATGACGCGTAATAGCCAGTCTATTGCAAGGAATCGCAACGCCGCCACGGGACAAGGAGGGCGTGCGATTTCCGGGGTAACCTGTCCGTGATGGGTATACATATCGAGCAGGTTGTCACCTGCTAAAAGACAAAGGCGCATCCGGAGACCGGATGCGCCTTTTTTCATGCGGCAAATTGCACATAGGTAGTTCATTTCTTTTCTCCTCCTCCTCCTGATGGAGGTGGTTGAGATTTGAAAGCGCCAATTCATTGAAACAGTTTGTAACAAACTCCCTGGTATCTGAAGCAAATAGGAAATATATGGCTGTTAGAATTCCGCTCGAAAGAATATGTATGCAGTATTCCACAGGCTGTTAATGGGAGAGCAGGTCATCTCATTAAAGGGCCCTTTCCGCATTTAGCTTGAAATTAACATCAACAAAGAAACCGAGGCTTCATATGAAATGCAGTAAAACCCTGCTCACGCTCTCTCCCGCCATGTTATTGGCGCTGGCTGTCTCCGCCCCGGTCCTGGCCGACAGCAGTGACAACAGTCAGGCACTGGAAGAGGCCACGGTCTGCCTGGATCTGGTCGCGCAGATCAATCTGGGTCCCGACGCGGACTGTAAGATTGCATCGTCTGGCCATCGGCTTGACTGGTATCCGGAGGCGGTATTCGTCTGCGAAGTAGAAGAGGTGTTCGATCCCGAAAGGCCCTCAGCCCTTGCGGGTAAGATGGTGGGCAGCTTGGTCGGTGACGAGGTCGAATTTCCGTTTACCGCCAAGGTCGCCTGTGGACGCACGCTAAACGAACTGAGTCAGCCTGGTGAGGTGTTGGGCTATTACACCGGTGTGGCCTTTTCCACCTCCATTACCGCGACCAAATTCGATTTCGGCCTGCGCGAAGAGCCCCAAGGCGATACGCCTGAGGACAAGCCCGACTTTGCCATCGCCTATGGTGGCGCCGGTTATGCCCTGGTGGACGAGGCAGGCTATCCCACCGGCCACATGACCCAATCACTCACCGTTAAAGAGCCCAAGAAGTTTCCCAAGGCGCCGCTGAGCGGGATGATCGGCTTCGACGGCATGCCCATGACGCCTGATGGCGCGGTTGTCACGGGCCGGGTCTGTGGCTCCAACGTGGACAGCATCCTCGAGGCCCTGTCCGAAGCCGGCCCAGAGGTTGACGACGATTGATCGGCTGATCTGAGCTAAGAAAAACAAACGGCTGCTCGAAGCGATTCGAGCAGCCGTTTTGCGTTTAGCCGCAATGTTTCACCCACTAGTTGGAGCTGAATTTTTTGGAAACCGCTGGCCCATGCTCCTTGATACGGTTCTCCGTCTCACCACGGGCACAGTAGAGCGCTTCACATAGGGTTTTGTTTGTCACCTTCCAGGTTGGTGACTTATGCGATTAGATACTAGCAATACCTGGGCGGTATTGATCAACAGGGTCCATTCAATCGATCCTGACCCTTTGGCTGTAATCAAGTTGAAGAGAGGGTAAAGTTATAATTAACCTTATCATCTCCCATTAGGTCATATGTGAGGCAAGTATAGTATGCAATCCCCGAATCAAGTTCGGCAAATAGTAATATTTCAGTTGCTGGAATGGGAAACAATACGGCATCCTCAAAAGGGTTGAGCGTAACCCCACCAATTGCTACTTTGGTATCAGAATAAACTGACAAAGTAAAAGTTACATTTGAAAGGAAAAGGGATTCAACGTCACTTTTATCTAAACTGACGTGCAGAGTATAAAAGCCACTAGATGAGACCGCGAATGTATAGCAATCGACATCTGAAGGTATCCATTCACCTGAATCGGTAGAATATATTCCGTTTGCCAGGTCACCCGCTATTTCAGTGGGCACAGAGATGGCTTGCGCATTACTGAAAGTATCGTTTGGTTCAATTTCCTCTATTTCATTACCATCTACAGGTGGTGGTTTACTGCCAGTGCCGACAATGGTGAGATAGCCTAATGTAAACAAGACTACAAGAAGTATTTGTCGAATCATTCTAATCATTTTTAGCGGCTCCTCTTTCGCATGTAGTGAAGGACTCCGATTGCGGAAATCGACCCAACTCCGATAGCGACTAAATCCAGAGTGTCAAAAGTGCCATTGTGGAAGTAACTCTTGGTATTTTCGATATAAGGAATACCTTTGAACCAATCAGGAATTATTACGGTCCAGCTATTGAATTTTTGAAATAGCTCTGCGGTAACATCCACTACAAACCAGCTCATGCAGATGATGGAATCTCTGAATTTGTTATCTCCGATGACTGCGCTTGTCATTAAACTGAATGAAAAAACATGGATGAAGCCTGGCAAGTTATTGCCGATACTTCCAAAAATATTAGTAATGCGTCCATTGAGGCTTATTGGAAAGCCGCCGCTATCGATGAAATAAATTTGTTCAGGAGGACGATCAACAATATATATCAGCGAACCGATAAGAAGGGTTAAGAGACCAATAAGTAATTTATCCCGTGACTTCGACTGCCACCCACTGTTATTCCTTAAGTTATGTGACACTCGGGCCAGCCTTTTATTTCCGCTCTACATCAACAGTCTGAATTCTATGTGTTGGCATTTCTATTACCCACGCTCGTCACGAGATGCCGTCTGTTACCTGCTTAGAAGGAGAAAACGAGCCCAGCAGAAATAAGCTCGGCTGTATTCTCATCTTCTCCTTCATTTCCATTACCAAACCGTTCCCATTCAAGACGAATTGCAGAATATTCATTATGATTTGAATTTGGCCTCAGAGCATACATCCTCCCTCCAGGGAGGGAGGAAATGCAGAAGATTTTTCAGGAGCAATCCCTGACATGTGCTGCAGAAACCTCCGGATTAATCATGGGTTCCTTTATCTACTCGACGGTGATGGTATAGGTCACTTCCTGCCACCAGCCCGCATCCAGTGGTGCGCCATAGAAGTAGATGGTGTGTTCACCCGGAGACAGGGGTTTGAGCATCACCCAGTAACCGTCGGATACCGAGATGCCTGCTGTCTCATCCTCGCCCAGGATATCGTCTTCCGGGAGGGTGAATGTGTACGCGGCCGATTGCTGCCGGTATTGGTCGAGATCATCGAGGCGCTTGCCGTCCACGATCACCACCAGGCTGGCCGGGTCGAAGCCATTGGCATTGCGGCCGGCGCATTGCCGGCATTCGGCTTCAGTAGCGCAAAACCATGGGTCGCCTTCACCGCCCTCCACTGATGAGCATTCCGTATTGATGAGAGGGAAGAAGAGGGCCTGACCGGCGGGCACCGTACAGCTCCGCTCGACAACGCCCGCCCAGGAGCCGGCCAGGAAAAACACTGGGCCATCCCCCTGCCCCGCAGTGCAGAGCGATACTGTTCCGTCATCGAACAGTGGATTCGTCTCCGCGGGAATTGAGAGTATCCACTGCCACCAGGCCGCGCCCCAATCCCCCTGGGACATGCCCAGCACGGACTCTCCAGGTGGCACGGCCTTGCGCTCGTCGTCAGCAAGCGCATTCCCAGGAGGTACCGCAACAAGTCCCAACAAAACACAACCTATTGTTGATCTTGTCCATTTCAGTGTTTTTGTTGCTTTCATGATCCACTCCGTTTTTTCTATGATATATGGCCTGATCGATCATTTTCAGACCCTCGAGAATTGGCAGCCTTGCAATCAAAATGGTTGCCGAGACACCGCCTTATCCGGCAGGGCTTACAGGTTTGTCCCTTTCGATTTGAATTTCAGCTGTGAGTGTTTACGCAACTCATCAGGGGCTCTGAATAAAGCCATCCCTGGCCTTACTCAGAGAACGGAAACGGAAAATACATCTTCCCACTTCCTGATGATAAGTATTTCATGCTCAAATGAAGGCCAAGTGAAAAAAGATGAAACTGCTGTGATGTTGTATGATGAAATATGAAAGGAGAGGGAGCGATAGAACTCCTTCCGAAGAGTCATGACCTCAAACGAAGAATAGAGGTCAGGGTTAAGGAACCCTTAAGAAAAGAGGCGGAGAGAAGATGTCGCGGGAAGCTAATCTGGAAGATTTGGAAATACATCCCATCACCCTGCGTTTTAGATCAACGAGGCTGGAGGAGGGCTATATCGCGGCGATATTTGCCCAGTCGCTTTCGCTGCTCAGACTGGCCCTGCTTTCGGGGATCATGATCATCGTCATCTATTTTCCGATCGACCGGCAGATCCTCGGGGAGGAGTACCATGTGATGTGGTGGGTCCGTGCCGCCGTTATTATCCCTGGTGCCATCCTGATATATGCTTTTACCTATTCCCGATACTTTGAAAAGTACAGTCAATGGCCCTTTTCACTGCTTGTGCTTAGCGCCGGTCTGTCGATGTGTTTCGGTATTGTCTGGTACGGCGAAGCCGCCGCCATGTATTTCGTACCCGGCTCCGTCATGTGCATCATGTATGGCTTCGTGCTGTTTGGGTTGCGCTTCATTCCAGCCATGCTGACCTGCTGGACCATCGTGCTGGCTGACATAGTGGCCATTCTCTCGCTTCCCCTGCCTGCCGATCTCTCCCTCAATGGCCTGCAGGTCCTGCTGCTGTCCTGCACCATACTCTCCATCGGCGTCTATAAGATGGAGAGGGTCTCGAGGATCTCCTACTACAAGTCGGCGCAATTGATCGAGGCGCAGGGGCAAAGGCAGGAGGTCAGGAAGAGGCGTATCGAGTGGTTGGAACTGCTGACCAATTTCTTCCGCCATGAGGTGCGAACCCACATTGCGGGTCTGAAGACATCCCTGGAATTGTTGACGCGACACGCCGATTCAGCGCCGCTGCACCGCTATATCGATAACGCCAAGAAGAGCCTGCATATCGTCGACTACATCCTGAAAAGCGTGAGTTATGCAACCAGTATCGAATCGACGTTCTACAAAGAGGCTTCAAGCTCCGTTGCACTGGGTGAAGTCGTTAGCGAGCGGGTGGAATACTACCAGAATTATAGCTATCCCAGCTGCCGGATAGTTTATGAGGGGGATGATCTGCCAATGCATATCAACGGACGAAGAGAGCGGGTTATCCAGTTGCTCGATAACCTGGTATCGAATGCCGTAGTTCATCACAGAGAGAGAACGCCGATTGTCGTGTCGCTCAAGTCAAGGGAGAATGTCGCGATACTGCGGGTCGCCAATGAAGGACCGGCCCTGCCTGAAAATAAGAAAGCCCTATTTGATCTTTTCTACTCCATTCAGCATCACGATTACCAGGGGGAACACCAGGGGCTTGGGCTCTACATCGTAAAGCTGATCGCGGATCGTTATGCGGGTAGTGTCGAAGCGGAAAATCGGCAGGACGTAAGCGGCGCGATATTTCGGGTGACGCTTCCTTGCATTACATGATCAGCCTTAATTTGAAATCCAACGATAACCTGCCCCTCTCTCGGTCTTGATGCAAGAGAAGCTGCGATCGATGCGGTTGAATGCCCGCCTGATATTCTTGATGTGTGCCGCAATGGTATTCATCTCAACCTCTATATTGGCGGCCTGCTTCAGTTGCTCATGAGTTTTGACCTGCCCCGGGTGCCTCGCGAGAGACCACACCATCCAGAACTGTGTCAATGTGAAATCGAGAGGAACTCCTTTCCACACCACTTTCAGCTCGTCAGGTGATATCGTCAGATGGCCTCTTGCTATTCTCTTTTTAGAAGATGTCTCGGCCGAGGTGAGTATTTCAAGCCTTTTTAATAACGCCTTGATGCGAACGATAAGATATTCGAGGGGGATGTCCTTTGTAATGTAGTCATCCGCGCCGAGTCGCATCCCTGATATCTTGTCAGATAGATTTTCATGCTCGGTAAAGAAAACGATCGGCAACATATCAGAGAGTTTTCTCAGCTCATGGCAGATATGAAATCCCGCATCTCTCTCATCACCTAAGGTGATATCCAGCAGGACAAGATCCGGCAGCGACCTCCTGATCTGCTCCAGTGCATCCTTGCCATTACTGAAGGCATGGACTGAAAAACCCTCCTCGGTCAGAAGCTCTTTATAATTTTCTCTCAGGATGTTGTTATCTTCGATAACAAATATGCTTTTCATATTCCTTAATGCCTGTGTAGGTCCTTCATTTCTGATTTTCTCTTATAAAAGGCGTGTAACGCAATCTTGTCGTATTACTCTGAACTGGGTACGCAAAGATGAAGACCGTTCTTATTGCTAATTCTCAATGACAATCGATAGATTGGGAGTTAGATTCCTTAGTTAGTTGAAGTTTTGGCCAATCCGGCGCGCATCCTGGTGCAGTTTACCCCGATATCGCCAATGACAAGGAGGACGTATGTCTGCAACAAAAAAGAACAAACCTCAACCAAAATGGATGTCGATACTTTTTGGTGGGACATGCCTGACATTGGTGCTCTCTACATCGAGCCTATTCGCTGATATTCCAAATGTCTCGATCAACTCCACCAGCCAGAATAATCCGCATGGACCGCCAGCGGAGCCGGTAGCTGAGCAACCCTTCATCGACCTGGATGAGTTCACCGTGATTTCCGTGAACGACTTGGGCATCCACTGCGGAGACATGGACACGCGTGTCGTGAATATCCTGCCACCCTTCAATGTCATGCATGCCCTGGTCATCCAAAGAGGTAAAAAAGGGGCCGTAGCGCTCGACGACTCGCAGGTGAGTCTTTTCTACTCGGCTGTTTCCAATCCCAACGACCCTGCCCTTGCGCTGACGCCCATGCTTGCCCCGGATGGCAGTGTGTTCAAGACCAACTTCTGGGATGCCGTGGCTGCTGGCGCCTATGA
>JBDLIZ010000217.1:0-8098 GCA_039714615.1 Pseudomonadota bacterium
GCAGACAGCAAGGCCAGACTGGAGGAGCTACTGTCCCGGCCCGTACAGCACTTCGCTTATCCGTACGGCCTGTACAATGATACGGCGCGCGCACTCGTTAAACAGGCAGGATACCTCAGCGCCTGTTCCACCCGTTCCGGATTTAATAATACAGAGACCGACCCTTTTGAACTGCGCCGCATAGAAGTCTTCGGCAGCGATCGCCTGTGGAACCTGAAGCAGAAGCTGAAATTCGGCACCAACGACGATTCCTGGACGTTACCGGCGAAATACTACCTGCAACGCGCGCGTTCCCGCCTGCCAGGAAAGGATTAAGAATGGATTTCACCGTCATTATCTGCACCTACAATCGCAGTCACAACCTTCCCAACTGCATTGACTACCTGGCGCGCCAGCAAGGCGTGGAAGGCTTCGAGTGGGAAGTCCTTATCGTAGACAACAATTCCAGCGACAACACCCGCCAGGTCGTTGAAGAACTTGCCAGGGAGGCCCCGCTCATACTGCGCTACGCCTTCGAGCCGCAGCAGGGACTCAACTACGCCCGCAACCGCGGTATTGAGGAATCCGACAGCCGGTTTTTTTGCTACGTCGACGACGATATTCTGGTCGACTCGAACTGGCTGGCCGCTCTCTACCAGGCGCTGGACAACAAAGATGCCGACGCGGTGGGTGGACGCATTCATCTCGATCCCGGGATCAAACTGCCACCCTGGATAACACCGGAGGTGCAGGGCTTCCTGGGCTACCAGGACTACGGCGAGGAACCATTCATGATGGATGGTAAAAGCCAGTACCCCTACGGCGGCAATATGTCTGTCAATCGCAGGGTGGTCGACAGGATCGGTATGTTCAACCCAAAGCTCGGGCGCAAGGGGGAAGGCCGCAGCCGCAACGAACTGTTCAAGGGCGCCGAGACCGACTATTTTCACCGCCTGGCCGCAACGGGCAACGCGCGCATCTTTTACGAACCAGGTGCAATCGTTTACCACCAGGTTCTCCCTCATCAACTGGAGCGTAAATATTTACTGACCATCCATTATAACGCCGGCTTCCAGAAAGCGTTTTACGATGGAACGTCATTCCAGCGCAGGATGCTGGGCATCCCCTTCTTCATCTACCCGCAGTTCGGACGAGCCATGGCGAAATATCTGGGACAGCTGGTTACCCGGGGCCCCAGTCGTGCCTTCCGACAACTCATGGCGGTGGGGCATTTCCTCGGCACCATGGCTGGCTACCGCAAGGCGTTTCGGGAAGTAACGTGACTCGTGATGCTTAACCCAATCATGGCCGTGATGGATTAGCAACGCCGAAAGGAACCATCTTCTCCGAATCGACGTATGACAAGTATGTTGTATTATTTTAAGGGGTTATGGGATAAAGTTTCACAATCAACCATTCTTACAACCTGCCGAAATATTCAAATATAGTGCGTGTCGGTAGATACCAGATTAGTTTGTTCGGCAATTTTCAGGGTGCAAAATAGATATAATGCCAAAATACTTACTTGTCCTAATCGCTGTGTTTGCAACAGCGTTCGCGCAGGTCCTGCTGAAGAAGGCGTCATACCATGATATCAAGACATCCCCCTGGCTTGTTTATATGGGAATCAGCGCCGTTTCATATGGCTTCTCGTTTATATTGTATTCCCGTGTCCTGAAATACTATCCGATCAATAAAATCTATCCTGCAATGACCGTCGCCCAGATAATTCTCATAACCCTGTACGGGTTATGGATCGGCGAAGTTATCAGTGGTCGCCACTCGCTTGGCTTGCTGTTCGGAATGTTCTCGATTTATCTGATCATGAGCTAAAAGCAACAAACTTTAATAAGAACAAACCCTGAGACCATATGATGAAAATAGTCGTTGTTGGTGCTGGCGTTTCCGGTGCTCATGCTGCTCTAACACTGTTAGAACGCAATTTTAACGTCGAACTTTGGGATGTAGGCCGGGAAGAAAATACATACCCTCCGCAAGGTATGACATTCAACGACTTGAAGAACTCCATGGATGATCCCATCACATACTTCCTGGGTGCTGAACTTTCTGCCTTGATACCACCAGCCAGTGACGAGTTGCTCCGCTACCCTCCGTCCCGAAATTTCCTGACCTCATCAAAAGACTCCCTGTGGGGATTCGAATCCGACTCATTCTTTCCGTATAGCTCCTACAACAAGGGAGGCCTGGCAAATGGCTGGGGAGCCAATGCCCTGTCTTATGACGAAGATGATCTCTCAGACTGGCCCATTTCCTTTTCGGACATGGAGGCAGCGTACAGGACGGTCTACAATCGCATCCCCGTCGCAGGCCCGACCGATGATGATCTTGCGCCCTACCTGTCCGGCGTCTATCCATCCCAGCTCCCGGTTCGGCTCTCCACCGCCGATCAGAGACTATTGCAGATCTACAATAAAAAAAAGCGCTCCCTGTCAAGACTGGGAGTCAGGATCGGACCGGCACGACTGGCGGTAATAACAGATCCGCAAAGAGAAGATGCGTGTGATTACTGCGATCGTTGCTTATGGGGATGCCCACGGGCATCAATCTACAACCCCGCCCTCAGCACCCTTAAGGAATGTGAGGGCTACAAGGGCTTTCACTACGTCCAGGGGCGCCTGGTGTTATCCCTGCTGTCCAGTGAAGATAAAATTACCGGAATTCGCTACCTGAATACCGCGACCCGGCAGATCCATCAAGAGCCCTGTGATGCAGTATTCCTTGCCGCTGGAGCCCTGGAGAGCGGCGCAGTTTTCTTGCGAACGCTCAAGGCAGCCCGCCCGGACATCCCCCCCGAAACAGAAGGCCTGATGGACACCAGCGTCGTCAAACTCCCTTTTGTAGCATTACACAACATTGGCCGGCCCTCCGAAGCACGATCATTCCAGTTCAACCGGCTGGCCATGGGCATCGTCAATGATGAAGCCCCCTGGCCACGCTACCTCCATGGGGAGTTGCTTAACCTGACCAGCCTGCTCTACCACCCCTTGATCGAATGGATGCCCGTTGACAGCCGTCTATCCAGGAAGCTCTTTTTTACCCTTAAATCAGCCTTGGGAACGGTCAGCCTGTTTTTCCCCGACAAGGTCACTGCCGGTAACCGGCAGGTCCTGGCAGAACACGGTGGTGAATGGGAAAAGACCCGGCTTTGTTACCAGGAAACCAGCGCGAGGAACAGCTACATTCAACAGTCGATTGCCAGTGTCCGCTCCGCCCTGTGGCGACTGGGGTGCGTACCCAAGGGAAAAATACTGTCCCCGCCAGGCGGGGGGATTCACTACGCCGGGACAATTCCCATGGGAGGAGGATCCAGGAGATGCGACCCGTCAGGTCGGTCAAACCTCTTTTCCAATCTCTATATTGCCGACGGCGCGGCCTTTCCCTCCCTGCCCAGCAAATCGATTACCCTGTCCCTGGCCGCCCACGCAACACGGGTTGCCCGGAACGCAAGGTTGTGAATGATGATGAAAAACCTTCTCTTTCCCATCTGGCAACCCAATCAGCAGGAATACCAGGCTGTTTGCGCCTATCTAGGCCTTTCTCCCAGGACACATCTTTATGAAAAGCTGTCGGATTATCTAAGCAAGGCTCCTTTCCGCTTCGCCCGGCCAAAAGGACTCGCCTTGTATCTGGCAAAACCCAGGCTGACCCGGTTTCGAATCGCCCGCCTGGATCTGACGAGCAAGCTGTTCTTTCCTGACCACCCGATACGGCACATCCTCAATGGTGTGATTGCCCTGCATGAATGCGATGGCGAGGGATATGCCGAGCTCTCGGCAGCACCCAGCTGGGCGGTATCACTTTCGCTGCTTGGCTGGGCGTTCAGTTTTACCGCCTCCCTGTTCATCACCACGGGGTGGCTTTGCTGGTACTTCATGCTCTATCTTGTCGGTGCGCCCCTGCGGCCGGCAGCAGACCTGACCGGAAAGCGGATCCTGATAACGGGCGCAAACCGGGGGCTGGGACGGGATCTTCTGCTGCATTCCCTGCAGCAGGGAGCACAGGTAACTGGGACGGTCAGAAACCGTGAGTCGCTTGATGCGCTCAGGACACTGCTGCCGAAAGAGGCACCGGTACAGCTTCACGTTGCGGATCTCTCGCAGACCGGAGCCCTCGTGAAGGCCCTGCAAGAAGGCCAGGTCAGTCCCGACCGGATCGATATCGCTGTCTTGTGCGCCGGGATCAAATATGCGGGCGCCTCGGCTATGGATATACCCAAGCTGCGGGATACTTTTGAAGTGAACTACTTTTCCAGCGTTGAGCTGGCTGACTGGCTGTATGGATCCGCTCATAAGGCAACCCTGGTTCTGATATCCAGCATCGGCCGCTGGCATGGCATGCACTCGAGCTGTGGCTACAATGCCTCCAAGGCGTCACTGAGCATCTGGGGGGAAAGTCTGGAGATGGAACTCCATCTCGCCGGAAAACAGGAGTGCAAGGTCATGGTTGTCGAGCCGGGGATCTTCGAGTCAGGGATGATGACACAGAAAGTGGTCAGCAAACTTCTGTTTGCATCACGTCGCGAGCTGGCCATCCGAATCCTTTCCGGCGCACAACAGGGCAGAAAGGTATTACGCTACCCGTTCTGGTTTGCCTTGCTGACCTGGACAGTCTGCCTGGGGGGCCGCGGTCTCCGTTACCGCCTGTTCGCCCGCAATAGCAAACAAGGATCCCCATGACTTCCGGATCCCCATGGACCTGTCTCATAGTCAATGCGGATGACTATGGATACTTCAATTGTGTCAGCCAGGGAATCCTGAAGTCCGCCAGCCACGGCATCGTGACCGCTACCGGTATTTTTGCCAATAGTGCTCACTTCGCGGAACATGCTGGCTGGCTCAGGGATAATGCCCGCCTGGACCTTGGTGTCCATCTCAATATCACGGACCAGATACCTCTGACCATCAACATGCGGAACAAGCTCTCCCGCTGGAAGGGACGTTTTCCTGATAAATACACCATGTCGAGAGTGCTGCTGTCTGGCAAGATCACGACTGAAGATGTGAGGTCTGAATGGCGTGCGCAGATCGAGCGCTGCCTTGAAAAAGATCTGGAGATCCGATTTCTCAATTCCCACGAACACATCCATATACTGCCTTCCCTGTTCCCCGTGCTTCAGGCATTAGCCGGAGAATACGGTATTTCGCATATTCGTTTTCCAACATCGGAACCATTCCAGAAGCTGACCACCGGGGCACTCGTGCGCGACATACTGATTAAAATGATGGGACTCTTCAATCGTCCTCGCCTGACAAATCCGGCTGCGCGCTTTATTGGCATGGGCGAGAGCGGCAAGCTGAGCACGGAATATCTGGAGCGGAGGTTGCCAAAACTCAAGCCCGGCCATGTATATGAGCTCATGTGTCATCCCGGGTATTATGACGCAAATGAAATCAGCGATTCACGACTCCTGAACTATCATGACTGGAAACGTGAATTCGACGCGTTGACAAACCCGGCAGTGCGAGACATGCTTTATCAGCACCGGATCCGGCTGATCGGTTATCGTCATCTGCAAATACATGCCGGTCGGTTCGTTGTCCAGGATGAGAAAGAATAAGGACGTGTACAGATGCCAGTCTTCCCCAAAGGAACCTGCTACGGGACCCGCAACATACCTTCCATACGAGGAACAAAGTCAAGACCAGAAGCCGGAGGCGCGGGAAAACCGTACCCTCTGCAAATCATAGTTGACTGACCCGATCACCACTAACTGCCATCGAGATAACCATGGAAACGCATGAGTCCAAATTACTGAGTATCGTGATCCCGGCCCATAACGAGGCGTCCGGAATAGCAGATGCACTGGATACCATCAGAGGCACCCTGGCTACTTGCAATATGGAATGGGAAGTCATCGTGGTCGATGATGGCAGTCATGATAAAACCTTTGCCCGGCTGAACGAACTGGCACGGGCGGATGCACGCATCAAGTGCATTCGACTCAGCCGTAATTTCGGGAAAGAGGCCGCATTACTGGCCGGCCTCAGATCAGCACAGGGACATGCTGTCGTCACCATCGATGCAGATCTGCAACACCCGCCACAGCTGATCCCTGTCATGATCGATGCCTGGAGGAATGGCGCCAAAGTGGTCGATGCCGTAAAACGAAGCCGGGATCAAGACGGGGTTCTCACAAGGTTACGAGCAAGACTGTTCAATACTCTCTTGTCGAAACTGGGCGGGATCAACCTGCAGAACTCGTCTGACTTCAAGCTCATGGACCGGGTGGTTGTCGACGCGATCACCCGGGATCTGCCGGAAAGCCAGCGCTTCTATCGCGGCCTGTCCGACTGGGTTGGTTACAGCCATGAGACCATTCCCTTCGACGTAGAAAGTCGTGTTAAAGGAGAAGGGAAATGGACACTCTGGGGATTAATCAATCTTGCCACAACTGCGATAGTATCGTTTACCAGTGCTCCCTTGAGGATCGTGACAATTTTAGGTTTTACCACAATGTTGTTTGGCCTTGTTGTCGCAACCGAGGCATTAACAGGCTGGTTCCGTGGGGATGCCGTCTCCGGATTTACCACGATCGTGATTACCCTGCTCATCCTGGGAAGTTTTATCATGATCAGCTTGGGGATAATCGGCGAGTATATCGCCAAGATCTACGACGAAGTGAAGCACCGCCCTTCATACCTGATCGAGAGTTCGATCGGTATTGACCAGGATGGTGAGTCCAAATTCTGAAACTGTTTGGTTAATAAGGCTATTTCCATGAGATCTCCATACAGTACCCCCCTGGATCAGATCCTGGCTGATTGGTGGAACGGAATCGACTACGTATACAAGAAGGCCTTCTTTTTCGTAACAGGTATCAATCTCCTCGCCTTCGGTTTCGAGATGACGAATCTGACGATTCATCACGACGATTTGTTTCAAATATTCATCCAGGATGACATCCTTGGGCACTATCTGGGTCGATTCGGCGTGGGAAAGCTGCATTATTACGGACAGAATGCCTATTTCATGCCATTTTTGCAGATGCTCGAAGGCATCGTCTTTATGAGCGTATACGGGGTACTCGTTGCGCGCTTCTGGGGCGCTCGCAAAGTACTGGACATGACGCTGGTTGCTTCAATTGTGTGCGTCTTTCCCTATATGGCACAGGTGTATCAGTACAACACCTCCATGGCCACCTACTCCCTGGCCCACCTCCTGGCAGCCGCCGCGGTGATAGTATCCACCAGGGGAACCTTCATCCATGCCGCAACCGCCTCACTATTGTATATAGCCGCTTTTTCTATCTATCAGAGCATCATCGCAAATGCAGCAACGATTTTCGTTGTCTGGGTCCTTGTCAATCTCCTGTTCAGTAAAGAAGGACAAGCCTTTGCTTCCAAGGCAATGCTAAGATCTACGATCGGGGCACTTCTTTCTGTTGGCGTTGGAGGCCTGCTATACATGGCGTCCGTATCGTTCATGGATCTGGACTTCGATTCTTCCCACGCTGCCGGCGAAGCGTTCAACTTGAGTGAGGGGATCAATCTTACATATGCTGCATCAGAAATAATTCAGGGAACAAGAAGCTTTTTCATGTGGCCCGAAAATTACTTCCCTGACTATCTGAAAAAGCTGCAACTGCTATTCATTGCCGGCGCAGGTATATTTTGCCTGTTACTGCCGAAGAGCCCGGGTGGTAAAATCGGTGCGGTCGTGTTACTGGTGCTGGCCAGCTTCACCCCACGCATTTTGCAACTCATCCATCCGGCAGGGACCTATCACAACCTCACGCTGACCGCATATGCCCTGGTGATTGCCGGCGCAGTGCTGATTATCAACCGGGCCAGTCGCGCGGTGATGATAAGTAATGCATCGACCATCCTCGCTTTTTTCCTTATCGCGGGCTACATCATGCAGTGCAACTGGATCTCGACAGTCAATCATCTGAACACCCTGGCCCATTACACGACATTGACCCAGGTTCTGGCCCGGGCACGCTCGCTTCCCGATACAAGCTGGGATGGCAAAATGATTGCGGTGGTCGGCAAATACAATACGTCGTCAGATTACCCGTTCAAGACTGCCACTGGCGTTGCAGTCAAGTTCATGGATGCTTTCCACATGCAACAACTCGCCAACCTGATGCGTGATGATG
>JBDLIZ010000218.1:0-8088 GCA_039714615.1 Pseudomonadota bacterium
CCCATGACGATGGGTTTTCAGGAATGCGGAGTGCGTCGAGTTTGGCGTAGAGCAAGGCGGAATGCGTAAGTCATAGTTTTTTCTATGGCTTTCGTGTTTCAACACCGCTATACGGCAAAGGCGGCGTGCTAGGTAACCGGAAAACTCATTCGCCATGGGTATAGTATCACCTGAGAGGCTTAAGCCCCTAACAGCCGCTGAACGTCCTGAACCTCTTGCTGGGCCTCCACCACCAATTTCAGACTCTGCCCCGGTGTCAATTCCCCCAGGGGTAGCTTTGCAAACGCTGGGATCTCATTTATTCTCGGTAAATATTCCATCAGTGGGGTCCCGATATCACTGTGCAATCTCGCGATTAGTACGATATCGGCAATATCCGCCGCAGGCTGTTGATCACGCATCCAATCCTCCCTGCTTCGAACCACAGCGATTATTTCCTCATCGAATTTCCAGTGCTTTAGCACCAGTACGCCAACTATAGCACTCAATCTTGAAACCGTGGCCCTGGTCTTGTTTTCATCCTCTGCGATCTCGGGTCTGTTTTCCAGCTCGATCAACACCGCCGACGCTCCGATATCCTGTAGAAGACCGGCGAGCATTACTCTATCGGGAGAAAACCCTGGACATGAACGAGCCAACACATAACTTATAGCGGCAGTCTTTTATGCTTTGCCGACGGATATCATTCAACCGTTTTTTCAGCACGGGTGAATTCGAGTTATAAATCGAGCGCAAGGAATATGAAGTCAACAGATCCCGTGTACGACCCAGCCCCATCCGACTGACCGCTATCTTAATATTCTTGGCGGGCGAAAACGTAAGGTAAAACGGGCTATTGACCACCTTTATCAAATAGGCCGTCAATGCTGGGTCCGCCTGAATAATCCGAGACACCGTTCGAGCATCGGAATTCGGATCTCTGACAGCGTCACGAATCTTAATGATGACATCAGGAATACTGGGCAAACGCGCCTTACCCGAAACAAAGTTCTGATATATTTGAGAATAGACGCCCGCGATACTCATGGTCAGGTATCCAGTTTATGTTATAAAAAATTTGTGGCCGCTGCTGGCATTAAGACTTCTAACTCGAGTATATAGCCCATTAGGTTGCTTGCAAAATGATAAAGTCTTATTTTTAAGCCATTTCTTGGATCATCGATATCATTATTAGTCACCACAAGAAACCCTATAGTGACTCAGTGGATTGCGTCATACCTAGGTCATATGCCAACAAGATAACTGGAGGTAAACTATGGAAGTCGAGCAGGTCGTTCTCGTCGATAGGTTCGATAGACCCATCGGGTCGATGCCCAAACACAAAGTCCATCGAGCGCAGACGCCCCTGCATCGCGGCTTTTCCCTTTTTCTATTCAATCACAAGGGAGAATTGCTGCTGCAACAGCGCAGTGCCTCCAAAGCGACCTGGCCGCTGGTCTGGTCCAACTCCTGCTGCGGTCACCCATTGCCTGGAGAGCACTATGCGGAGGCAGTGCGTCGCAGAGTTGCCTATGAATTGGGAATGACTAAATGCAGTCTCTTCGAGATCCTTCCCAATTACAGTTATCAGGCCATCAAGGACGGCGTTATGGAAAATGAGATCTGTCCGGTGTGGGTGGGTTGGAGCGATGAAGCACCGCAGCTCAACGATAGCGAAGTCAACACCATCCGCTGGGTCGCATGGAGCGACTTTATCGGTGCCATCATGAACACCAAGGACAACAGCTTCGACGACTTGTCGATATGGTGTCTGGAAGAGGCGGCCTTGTTGCATGACAGTGAAAAATTCCAGGACCTTTGGAAGGAAAAAATGACATTTTGAGCCGATTTTAACGCCACTTTCTGTCAACCAGATAGCTTCTAAAACAGCTGTTCAGAGAATACAATCTCGCCTATGCAGATCATCGACACGCATTGTCATCTCGATGTAAAGGAATTCGATACTGACCGTCAGGCGGTTTTGATGCAAGCGCGCCGAAAGGGTGTGACGGCCTTCGTAGTCCCGGGGATCGATGCCGATCACTGGAACAGACTGTGGTCGCTTTGTGCCAATGAGCCGGACCTGTATCCGGCCTTGGGGCTGCACCCCCTGTTCATTGAACGACATCGCGACTACGATTTGGAGACACTGAAATCCCTATTGGACAAAAGACGCCCGGTCGCCGTGGGTGAGATCGGCCTGGATTTTTTTCTTAAAACACCTGATCGACAGCGTCAGCAAGCACTATTCGAGGCCCAGCTGGAGTTGGCGAGGGACGCCGGATTACCCGTGATTTTACATGTGCGCAAGGCCCATGATCAGGTGTTGTCCAGCCTTAGGCGTACCGGTCTGCACCGTGGGATATCACATGCCTTCAACGGCAGTCTTCAACAGGCGAGCAAATACATCGATCTGGGATTTAAACTCGGCTTTGGCGGCATGTTGACCTATGAGCGCTCGCACAAACTGCATAAACTCGCCCGCTCATTACCGCTCCAGGCCATCGTCCTGGAAACGGACGCCCCGGACCTCGCCGTTGCCCAGCATCGAGGCGAACGCAACAGCCCGGAATATCTGCCCTACTGCCTGAACGCACTGGCGCAGCTGCGCAGTGAAGACCTGGAAACGATCGCCCATCAAACCACCGTCAACGCACAAGAGGTGCTGGAATTGGATAAGTGGAAATCATCATGGGCAAACCAGCAATATGCTCAATACGACATCGAAAACCATCACTTTTGAGACCCTATTAAACCACATGATCGGAACCAATGATGGCATCGCAGACGACCTATTCAAATTCACCAGGCCGATATCTGGAAGTTATTTTTGGTATCCGCCCATGACCGATGGGAGACTTGATCTAACGGTGTTGAATCTCTAGGAGGCTGTCCGAGAATGAGCCAACCTACTGCGGACAAGTCTGGCTGGCCGGATTTCCCGTTCATTTTCGTTAAATATGGCCAATATTCGCCTCAAATGAACGAAAAATCTGGCTCAGCCAGCCTTGCCCTCGCTACGGTCGCCATTCTCGGACAGCCTCCTAGGAACCTGACGGACTTGACTGCGAATCACTCAACGACAATCGTCTATCTGCCGGCCGGGACCAAGAACTCACTGTAGTATTAAGTAATGAGTTTTTGGTGTGCATAGCACAGCGCCTTCATCCCATGGGACGGTAGGGTTCGGCCATGCCTTGCGTTTTGCACCTAGCTCCGAGACGAAATCACGGTACTGCACACTCCAAAAAACCCATTTTTAACGAGTATAAAACAATAGTTACAATATTCTCTGCCCTCGATAATTAACCCGCTACGAGCACAGCTGTACTCAAATCATCCCAGGAATACTACCGAAATAACTTACCCCTCTAACTTGCCTTCTCGCCCGTATCAGGCACCCGTTGTTCACGTTATTTCGTCTGCATTCCTAATCGGTTGGAAGCGGGTAACGACCACAATATACCCCCTGCTGAGGGCTATCACAGGAACAGATTTTGTAGGGATCCTTCCAACACATCACTTCCTTTTGCTCCTGTTCCTGATCAATATTTTCGGAATCTACCTCTGTTTTTTCTAAGTCACTATTTCCTATCACTTTTTATTCTCCACTACGGTTAAATTAGGGATATAGTTTACAAGCCAGGTGCCATTGATAGCGCAGCGTTTACCCTGGGAAACACTGCGCACAACATCTAGATGTTGTGTTACGATTCATACAATGATTATCCTTTCTGGCAACCAAGGAACTTGCTCAACAATCTATTGTAGTATCTATCGCTGAAGGGTGCATCAGTATGAATTATGAAGAAACCTTCGACAAAAGCTATAAGAGAGTGATGTCAACCAGTAGACACAGCACTTCTTTTTTTGATGCATTTTATGACAGATTTATCAAGTCCTCCCCCATAGTTGCCCAGCATTTCAGCAACACAGACATGGAAAGGCAGAAGACGATGCTGAAAAAATCCTTCTACAGTTTGTTTGCTTTTTATGCCACCAACATATCAGATGACTACATTGAAAAGATTGCTGACAGACATGGCAAGAAGGAGTTGAACATAGAATTGGATCTATATGATTTATGGCTTGAAAACCTGATTGACACCGTTAGGGACTATGATCCGGATTTCAATAAGGAGATTGAACTGGCTTGGAGGCTAGTACTGTCTGCAGGTATCACTTATATGAAATTCAGGCATGCAGCAAATAATCAGTAGCATTGCTAACCAAGTCACTCACTCCACCACAAATCAATCGTCGTTCCGTATATCGGCGCCACTTCGGGATGCTTCAGCTGGCGCCAATATGCTAGCCAATCTTCTTTGGAATAGAATAATGGAATAACGTAATGCCCCCATAACAGCACTCGGTCCAAGGCATGGGCGGCAGTGACCAACTCCTCACGATCGCGTGCCCCGGCGATGCGTTTTACCAAATCGTCCACTGCCGGATGCTTGATCCCGGCGTAATTCCGACTACCTTCGGTATCGGCAGCCTGGGAACTCCAGTAGATCTCCTGTTCGTTGCCCGGAGAGAGGGACTGCCCCCAGTGATAGACGATGACATCGAAATCGAAGCTACTGAGACGGTTTTCGTATTGGGCACTGTCCACGGTGCGCAGGCGGGCCTTGATCCCCAAACGCTGGAGATTGTGGATATAGGGCAACAACATACGTTCATAGCGGGGTTCGAGCAACATGATTTCAAATTGCATGGGCTGCCCACTGGAAGTCTCTACCAGCTCACCCTGCTTGATCCGCCAACCCGCTTGCGCCAGCAGGCGAAGGGCCTTTCGGTGCTGTTCTCTGAGTCTGCCCGAGCCATCCGTTGCCGGGGGATGATAAATCGTGGTGAAAACCTCTTCAGGTAGGATGTCCTGATATTTCCTCAACAGCGCTATTTCCTTTGCATCGATAGGGTCCCTGGCCGCCAGTTCGGAGTTTTCGAAATAACTGGTTATGCGGCGATAACTGCCATGATAAAGCGCTCGATTGATCCACTCGGAATCGAAGATGTAACCCAAGGCCTGGCGTACTCGGGCATCACCAAACTGTGACTGACGGGTATTGAAGACCAGACCCAGCATGCCTACCGGTCTTTCATGAACGATGGCCTCCAGCCGAATCAATTCATCGCGCACTGCGGGGTGATCGTAACCGGTAGACCAGCGTGCAGCATCGCGTTCGAAGCGCAGATCGTACTCGCCCGCCTTGAAGGCTTCCAGGGCGATATCGGCATCTCGATAATAATCATAGCGTATGGTTTCGAAATTGTGACGTCCGGCATTAACAGGAAGATCCCACCCCCAATAGTCTGGATCTCGTCGATAGGTGACTGAGCGTCCCGGATCTACGGCCACGATGCGATAGGGCCCACTGCCCACGGGGGGCTCGAGCGTAGACTTATCAAAAGACACTTTGCTGTAATAACGTTCTGAAAGCACGGGCATCAATCCAAGGATCAGTGGCAGTTCCCAATTAGCTTCTGCCCCGAAACTGAATTTGACACAGCGCGCGGTACGCCGCTCGGCCTTGACCACCTTGGAATAATAGGCTCGCATGTTGGGTCTGCCCTTGGCCTTCAGGGTCCGCCATGAGAACAGCACGTCATCCGCCGTGATCGGGCTACCATCGTGAAACCGCGCCTTTGGATTCAGATGGAAGATGATCCAGGAACGGTCCGCCGCCATCTCCACGGACTCTGCAATCGCGGCATAAAGGCTAAACGGCTCGTCGAAAGAACGTGCCATCAGGCTTTCAAACATCAGCCAGTGATCACGAATTGGGACACCCTGAATGATGTAGGGATTGAGGCTGTCGAAGCTACCGATCACCGCCAGCCTAAGCAAACCGTCTTTGGGGGCGTCGGGTCGGACATAGTCGAAATACTGGAACCCGGAAGAGTATTTCGGCTCGCCATGCATGGCGATTGCATGCATCGGCCCACGCGCGAATGCAGGAGGTAATACCCACCCCAGACAGAGGACCAGACAGGTGATTAACAATATTGGAGGTTTTATCACTGGATGTGAGGCTCCTACTGGATAATTCATATAAACCCTTCTACACTCCCCGGGATGTTTCACCGTCCTGCGCGAGAGAATGAGTGGATCTCCTGGCTATTCGTCATCCTGTGGACAGGGATCATATTCTTAACTATACCTCTGGCCCGTACGCTTCAGGAATTCATCCGCGACCTTTGGGGCAGGGAAGCCTTCACCTATATCGTGCTCACTGCCATTACGGTTGCCAGTCTCGGGACGATCAGCCATCTGTTACGATCTAAAACGGCATCTCTGATCAACTACTTATGGTTGCTCCTCGTTGCCATGGTCTTCGCTGTCTATTCCTATCAACTCAGCCGGGCCCCCGAGGAGGCATTACATTTCATCGAATACGCCTTTCTTGGGATACTCGTCTACCGAGCATTTACCCACAGGATCAGGGATTATTCCATTTATTTCTCGGTAGCCCTGGTAGGAGCAATCATCGGCACCATAGACGAAACCATACAATGGTTAACGCCCAGACGCTACTGGGGTTATGGTGATATATGGCTGAATTTTGTGGCCGTCTCGCTGACCCAGATCGCCATCGCGGGAGGAATGGCTCCCACGCTGATCTCGGCCAGGCCCAAGACCGCCAGCCTCAGACTGTCATTTCGGCTGGGCATCGTTTCTATATCATTGCTGATCCTCACTCTGCTCAATACACCAGCGAGGGTGACCTGGTACGCCGATCGCGTGCCGGCACTAGAATTCCTGAAACACAATCCGAGTACCATGAGCGAATATGGCCATCTCTACCATATCCCCGATATCGGTAGCTTTCGTTCCCGCCTCTCCAGCGATGAACTGCACGATCAAGATAAGACACGTCCCGAGCAGGCCGCAGAGGTCCTCGATCAGTATCATGACCGACGGAGCTACTCCAAGTTTCTGCAGGTATATACACCCGATGTAGATCCCTTCGTCCATGAGGCCAGGGTTCATCTGTTCCGGCGTGACCGTTATCTCTCACTGGCTAATACATCGGCCAAGGATGAATCACTCAGCCGCTACTATTTGGATGTGGCCTACCGTGAGCACCAGATCATGGAGAACTATTTTCCAAATACCTTGCGACTCTCCCGCTTCACCCTGGATCAACAAACCCTGCAGCGCATGGAAATCGCTCGTGCAACAGGAGACGATTACGATAGCCCGGTCAGCAAGCATCTCATCACCCTAATGAGCGAGCGTCAACTGATTTCCCTGTTGCTGCTGACGATATTAAGTCTGATAGGGCTCGAACGTATTATCGCACGGCGGGAAAAGTCATTCCTAAATCCTGACGCAGCGTGATGAAAAAGCACTCCTTAGGAATAGTTCAATAATGACTTAGTTATTCTACGCTCAGATTTGGTCTGTATTTGGACGATCTGATTGAGTAAAAACGTAGGAATAGTGATTCTATTTTGAGATTTTACGATTGAAGATCGTTCAAATACAGGCTGAAGATGAGATGTAAAATGGCTGAGTCACTGTTGAGCTATTCCTTAACCCGGCGCGAATTTCTTGGCACCATCGCCGCAGGTTGCGGAGCCCTGGCCCTAGGCTCGACGGGTTGCGCACTTCAGCGGTCCAGGACACCCAAAGCACACCTGTTGTTCTATACCGATGTGCACAGCATCGGAGAAAGGCAGGCGCCAAAGGCCATGGAAGAAGCCGTGGAGTCGATCAATAGCCAAGGCGCCGATCTCATCATCAATGGTGGCGATCTGATACACAGGGGATTTCAGTTGTCCGCACCGGCGGCAGAAAAGCGCTGGGATATCTATATGGGCATGCACAAAGCCATTCGCGGTGAGATATTCTCTACCCTGGGCAACCATGACGTGGTCGCCATCAAACCCAAAGACGGTTCACCTCCCAGCGAAGATCCCCGCGCCATGTTCAGGGAAAGATTAGGTCTGGAACGTAGCTATTATTCCTTCGACGCCCTGGGTTATCATTTCGTGGTATTGGATTCGATTCTGATCAAGGCCCAAGAGGCCAGCTATGGTGGCTGGATTGATCCCGAACAACTGGAATGGTTGAAGGAGGATCTGTCCAAGCTCCCTCCCTCC
>JBDLIZ010000219.1:0-8086 GCA_039714615.1 Pseudomonadota bacterium
AACTCAGTGTGACCAACCATCAATGGATGATGCCAGTCACCCTACTTGGATTTACCAAGATCCCCGAAGAACAGGGGGAATGGGCCGGAAAGGTCGCTCTGAGTATCCTTCATGGCAAAACAGCTGGGGAAATTCCGATAGTACCCAATCGAAAATGGGATCTTTGGGCAAATGAACAGTTACTCGATACCGCAGACATTGAACTGCCACGCACCTTGATCAATAAATTTAAAAAGGTACGCTATTGAAGGGCAAACAACACCTCTCCGCCTTCAATCTCCCGGAGCGTATCCAGATAGCCTTGGGTACATGTATTTTAATTACACTCGTTTTTTTACTCATCACGCTGCTGAACATTCAGGAGGCTAGAAAGCGCTTTCAACAACGGGCCAGCGATGTCTATTTCCAGACCAACCAGCAGTTCAGGGATGTTGAAGCGGCACTGACTTCTCTTGCCGGACTACACCATGCCAAAGACTCGCTCAATACCACGGAGTTAATTAGTTTCACCCAGGAACTTCTCGATGCCTATCCTCAGGTTGATGCCGTCTTTTATCTACCATTGATTTCCGATAGTGACGTTGTTGAATATCAGCTATCGATGGAGGACTCCGGATACCCAGGATTTAATATTCAAGAATCATCGATACACCGTACACCGGCAGAAAGTGATAAAAATAATTACTTGCCGATCCAATTTATTGAACCGCTAACTCCTGAGACCGCTGAATTGCAGGGAGTCGATCTACTTACGGATGACCGACTGAGACCTACCCTACAACACGCATTCTTGAATGGCGGTACGATTTTCTCTGGTACTGTTGAGCTGCTAAGAAACAAACCTAGGATCTATGGTTTCAGGGCGGTTTATCAAGGCTACTTCATGCCTGAAACTCGGGAAAAGCGGTTAAACCAGACACTGGGTGTATTCATGGTCGAGATCGATCCTAACCATTTTTTCCAGAACATTGTCAATTGCTCCCCAGAGATGAAGACGCGAATCATGCTTGGTACGGTTGAAGACAGGACCAACAGTGACATTTTATTCAGCAATCAACCGGCCAAAGATTCCGGTCCGTTAAACCCTATCCTGCCCACCCTGGAATATACTGCACAGCTCAGCCGGACAGACCAACCGCTGATTCTCGAACTTTTTTCAAAGATCACTCCCAACGACCTACACCCGCTTAAGACCGCATCCATTCTACTGGCAACGGCTTTTCTAATGGGTGCTGCAATTCAAATGCTTCGCTTGAAGCGTATTGCACGAATTAAGGAACGCAAGGCCCAGGACATGACCTTTTTCCAGAGAGCACGCGCCGAGGCGACACTTTACTCCATCGGTGAAGCCGTAATTACGACGGATATTCACGGGATGGTCGAGTATATGAATCCGATAGCCGAGCGGTTGACGGGTTGGAGTCAAGAAGCGGCCAACAGGAAGAGCCTGATAACGCTGTTCAAGCTGGTCGACGAACAATCAGGTAGGGTATTTCCAAATCCGATTGACCGCTGTCTTGCCAATTCGCAATCCTATAGCGAGGAACGGGCTCTCATGGTGCGCACAGACGGCGAAACCCTTGCAGTGGCCAACACCACCGCTCTGATCAGGGACAGGATGGGAAAAATCGGCGGTATAGTGCTCATTATCCGGGACATAAGACTGGAAGAATTGACTCAGCAGATGACCTTTCTTGCCAATCATGATCCCCTGACACATCTGGCTAACCGACGTGCATTTGAGAGATCACTGAAACAGGCCGTGGAAAGTGTCAAAAAAGAGGGCAATGTCCATGCCCTATGTTACATCGATCTCGATCATTTCAAGATAATCAATGACAGTTGCGGCCACCTGGAAGGGGATCGACTACTCGCTCAGGTGACGTCGCGACTCAAGGATCATGTTCGCAAAAGTGATCTGCTGGCTAGGCTTGGTGGTGACGAATTTGCGCTGCTGCTGAACAGCTGCCCGTTGCCAAAGGCGACCGAGATCGCAGAGCTGATTCGTAAAGATATCAAGGGACTTAAGTTACATTGTGAAGACAAGGTTTTCTCCATTTCCACCAGTATTGGCATTGCCGCCATTGGCAGCAATGTTATTACCGTGAATGAGGTGTTGCAAGCGGCTGATAACGCCTGCTATGTCGCTAAAGAGAAGGGACGCAATCGAATACATCTGTATCATCCGGATGATCAAACACTCGCAAAAAGAAGGGGTGAGATACGATGGATAGAGAGAATACAAGACGGCCTGCATGAATCTTCCTTCGCCTTGTTTCTCCAACCCATGCGCGCCCTGGATCAAGACCAGAATAAACCGGAAATACACGAATTCCTATTGCGGTTACCATCCGACAAGAACTCGTTTGCCTCGCCATCTCCCCTAATCCATTCAGCAGAACGATACAACAAGATGTTCGATATCGATTGCTGGGTGATCCGACATGCTTTCCAAACTATTCATTCGCATTTACAGAGACGTCCCGACCAGCAGGCCAACAATATCTACAGCATCAACATATCGGGCCAATCTCTGGGCCACCCCGACCTTATTCCGTACATCCGCGATGAATCAGAACAATGGGGTATTTCACCCGCAAATATCTGCTTTGAGATCACCGAAACCTCTATGGTCGCCAATATCGATCAGGCTTTAACACTGATGAATGAATTGAGGTCCATAGGCTACTCTATGGCCCTTGATGATTTTGGCACTGGCCTGAGCTCGTTCTCCTATCTGAAGAAACTCCCCTTCGATTTCCTGAAAATCGACGGGTCTTTTGTCAAAGACATCTCCAGTGATCCTGTGGATAGGGCAATGGTCGACACCATCAACCACATCGGTCAGGTGCTTCAGATGCGCACCATAGCCGAATGGGTAGAAGATAGTGCGACGCTCTCTATTCTTTGTGACATAGGCGTGGACTTCGCCCAAGGTTTTTTCATCGAAGATCCCCAGCAAGTGTACCCACCTCATCTGGGTAACGTTGCGGATAAATCGGTTTCATAAGAAGCGGTTTCTGGTGCTTGTTAAGCGCGCACTCTCTGGTCTGAGTAGTGTTAAAAAATGAGTTACAGCCTTATACTCGCGATTACTCAACCAGTTCATAAGCAATCGCCAAGGTATGGAATCATGATCCTACTCAATCCAGGCCCAGTCACCTTGAGTGAACGCGTACGAAAGGCTCTGTTAGGTCCTGACCTCTGTCACCGCGAGGTCGAATTCGCCCAACTGCAACAACGTATCAAGGAGGGTTTGCTGAGGCTATACGAACTCAATCCTCAATCCTGGGCGGCCGTGCTGCTCACCGGTTCAGGCACGGCGGCTGTAGAGGCCATGATCACAACGCTGGTACCCGATACGGGTAGACTGCTGGTCATAGAAAACGGTGCATACGGGGAACGAATCTCGCAAATAGCGACTATCTATGGGATAAATCATCTGGTCTTTTCGCACCCCTGGGATAAAGAGATTGATGTTCAGCAACTCGAAAAGATACTCGATGACAATGAAGACATTAGCCATATCGCCATCGTTCATCACGAAACCACCACCGGGCGTTTGAATGATCTACAGCGTATCGCCTCGGTCTGTCAAGGTAGGAATATTGAGCTGCTCCTCGACGCCGTCAGCAGCTTTGGTGCGGAACGCATCGATTTTGATGCTTGGAACGTCACGGGTTGTGCCGCAACGGCCAATAAATGCCTGCACAGTGTTCCCGGGGCCAGCTTTGTCATCGCCCGTCGCTATGCCTTGGGCCTTAACAGCAAGCCCCGGAATCTATACCTTAATCTAACCAATTATTGTCAACAGCAGGATCGTGGCGGTACGCCGTTTACTCAATCGGTACAAACATTCTATGCCCTGGCAGAGGCCTTGCGCGAACTGACCGAACAGGGAGGATGGCAGCAACGGCAGCGACACTACGGCGAACTCATCGAGCGGGTTAGAAACGGTTTGGCCGCCCTGGGTATCAGACCTTTGTTAGCCGACGGTGTTTCATCCATGGTACTGCATGCCTTCCATCTGCCAACGGGGATTAGTTACGAAACATTGCATGACCAACTAAAACAAAACGGTTTTGTGATCTATGCCGGTCAAGGGGCATTGGCCTGTTCCATCTTTCGCATCTCTACCATGGGCGCGATCGAGCACAGCGATATAGACCGATTTTTATCGCTAGTCGAAGGGATAATATGATTTAAGAGGATGGATTACGTAGCTTCGACCTGAAATGCAAGCCCATGAAAATTGCAAATGCCGGTGCCCCTATGGCCGCCGCCATAAGCAAGGCCTTGGCCCAACCCAGGATGACCGCCAGTGGAACCACCAGCATGGCATCGTCAGGATCGAAACCCGCGAGATTACCTAGTTCCGCCGCCCGTTGCCCCTCAAGGCGCTCGACCTTAACCACTAACCAGAGAATCATGGCCACGGCAAGACCTGCCAAGAACCCCATGGGGATGGACCACAAGCCCAACGCGCTGTCTCGTAAGCCTACTCCGATGCCGATAAACACAAGCGCGTTACTGAAGCCATCGCTAAACAGATCATAGCGGTGACCCCATGGCGTAGTTTTACCTGTGATGCGTGCCAGCACCCCATCGGCCCGATCTAACAACATGGATACGACAAACAACAAAGCCGCATACAAATGCCATGCCGGGCCCAGTGCGAACAGCGCAGCACAGGCGACACCCGTAAGCAGACGCAGGGTAGTAATCTGATTAGGCGTAACGGGGGTATTGACCAGGGGTATAACGCCTATGCGCACCAGGCGATGCAGCCAGGTATTATGACTCATGACAGGGCTTCTTAACCCCAATCATCCCCGCCAAAGTCATCCCCGCCAAAATCATCCCCGCCAAAATCAAAATCTGATTCGGCCTCACTATCATCGGCCATTTCAGAATCTTCAAACCCCTGATCGATCTCTTCGGCTTCCGCCAGAGGCTCCTCAAAGGCGGCCTCGCTGTCATCGGCAGGCGCTTCCTCGGCGACCTGTTCGGCACTGCCCTCTTCATCTGCGAACATATCCTGAAGTGCACCGGCCAATAGATGACCTCCTGCAACACCCACCGCCATGGCGGCCGCGCTTTTCATGAAACCGCCGAAACCTCCACCCGCAGCACCGGCAGCTCCTCCCTGCGCAGGGGTGGCAGGCCCTCCCCAAGGATCCCGCCGGGCGGTTCCACCTGGGGGCCGAGGTGCCGAAGAAGCGGAGCGCTGACGATCACCCCCGCCGAACATACCACCTAGAAAACTGGAGCCAGCAGACTGCTCGGCCCCCGGTTGGCGGGCCTGTTCGATGCGCTTCTGTAGACCCTCTATCTTGGACTGGGCCTGTTTCAGGGCATGCTCCTGAAGGATAACCGCTTGCGTCAGCACATATATGGAATCCGGTTGCGCTCCTATTTCTTTATTAATGAGAACCTCGGCTGCCGCATCCTTTTCGGTCAGATTGGCGTTGCGAAGGCGTTGCGCCACTCCTTGGATTAGTTTCTGTTCTTGTGGTGTCATAACGTTCTTTCTCGACTGTTTGATTTGTTACGTAGCATTTTCATCGAACTCAAATGTAAGCCCTCATCCACCGTCAGTGGACTGAGTCAAGGTTCTGCGCAACACCATGGCGTTGACATTGCTTACCTCTCGCCGGATCAGGATATCCACCGGCCTAACTGTCTGATCATAATAAGTACTGCTCCACTTGTCCCTGCTGGTGATGACCGCTCCCTCTATAGTCAAACCACCGAACAATCCTTTGGTCCTCGAAAAGGCCAGAATATCTGTGGTAGCCGCCTGAGCACCGACCCCAACCGGCCCTGCCGCCACACTGGCATCGGCACCGAGCTGAAACTTGGTACTGAGCATCGAATCCAGCCCATTCACGGTCATGATCATCAGTATGACCTCTGCGGCCTGGACCCCCAGCTGCAGACCCCAACTTACCGAACCCATGGTATAGAATGCCGGGTCACTCCACGACCTCGTATTTTCGTCGCGGGCCAGCAGGATACCGTTGCCACCCGACCCACCGAAAATGAAACCTGCCCGTAGGAGTTGCGGAACAATAAACACCGCTTTGGCATCTTTGACATGTTTTCGAAACCAACCCATATTGGGGTCAGCAACAAAATTTTGCAGCGACGTATGTCCTTGATTGACAAGCTCCTGTAACGCTGCAATATCCTTCGCGGAAACAGGCTTGGTTGACATCACTAAAAAGATCGCTAGAACTAACCAGGAAAAGTGGCGCCAATAAATTTGAGACATATACCGTCCCCCCGGGGACTGAGATTTGTTGAGCTTGTTGCGCTTTGAGCATACCATACAGACTCATTCGAACAAATCGACTTTATACAATTACTCGGAATACCTGTAGCTGTACCTACAGGTTTATACCCATGACGGATGGGTATGCCCTCCGTTCACCGCAATGATTGATACCATGGTAAAAAGAATTCTCTTAATTTGTATTTTATTTATATTGCCTATAACTGGAAGCCTTGCCGCCATGCTGGGATGGAAGAACCTCTATCCAGGGCTCAACGAAGAGGATATACAGATTATTCAGCGCACCGCACGTATCGAGATGGAGGGCAAACCCGAGGGGACCGTTCTAAAATGGGAAAACCCCAATAGCAAGGCCAAAGGGGTGGTAAAGTTGATCAAACGATTCTACGAGGAAGGTCGGGAGTGCCGTAGAAATCAACATTCTCTCAAGGTCATCGGCAGTTCACCCTGGAGCACTATCAGTACGATTTGCCGCCAAGAGGATGGAAGTTGGAAACTGCTTGTTCGCTAAAATCAGTCAGCAGTGCGCATAAGAAGCTGTTTTATAATGGCCTCTCAGAGGGTCGATAAGTCAGTCACCCCCAAGCGAAGACATCAATACCTATGACGCTCAACACTTTCAGTACAAAGGCAATGATCAGGGCGCTGCTCAGCATCAGTACAACGATCTCCAGGCGTTGAATCCTGCGTTGCATCCAAGACAAATGATCATCTAAGGGAATATTTTCAAGCTGCTCTATACGATTATCAATGTGGTTGAGCACCAACTGCATGTCATTGACCTCTGACCTTAGATTTACCACCACGGCAGAGTCAGTCATTACCTCCTGTTTCTCCCGCCCGCCCCCTTCTCTCTTATCCGAGAACTGCTGTACCCTTGAGGCGGTATAATCACGGCCGCTTTTCGGCGCCCTATAGACCCTATCGGCCCATTTACTCTCAGTGCTCATCGTGTTGCCAACTCCTTAATCAAATCCTGATTCGACTGTATAACCTAATCTATCCAGCACATTAGTTCCCAAACCTGGGTCACGGATACGCATTATAGCGCAACCGGATACCCGTGAGCCATGAAGCAGCGACTATCGAAATTTAATTGAATGCCCTTGTTTTAGGGCGTAAGTTCAGAAAACAAGCAAGGGCTTACAGAACAGATAAAATTAACTTAAATTAACAAGCAGATGCTATCAAGTCTTTTTTTCTGCACTGTTGGCGTTTTCTTTCATCTGCTGGATCTTCTGCTCCATCTTTTCCAGCAATCCGCCGATACCGTGCCTTTTCACGATGCTGCGGTAGGTGCCACGATAATTTCTGACCAGGCTGACTTGCTCTATGATCACGTCATAGACCAGCCACTGATTACCGTTTTTCAGCAGCTTATAATCGATCGGGATATCCGTGCTCGCGGTCACGATGAAGGTATCCACCAAGGCCCGGTCCTTTTTTATTCTCTCCCCGGTATACTTCACGGTCTCATTTGAATAGGCCTCTATTCTTCCGATATAGGTCCATTCGAGCAATCTCGAAAACAGCTCCACAAAACGATCCTGTTCCTGCACCGTGGCCTTCTTCCAATAGGTAGCGAGCGTCCTTTGCGACATGGTACGGAAATCGAAGCGGGCTTGAATCAGCGCCCTGATCTTATCCCGCCTAGTCTCACGTTCCATAGAGCCGTCTTTGAGGACCCCTAAGACCGCACTGACCGTGGTCTCGACCTGTTCCTTAGGACCTTGGGCCGCCTTAGCGGTGGCTGTCAAAACCAGGAGTAGTATAAATGCCAGAAACCGTGTA
>JBDLIZ010000220.1:0-8076 GCA_039714615.1 Pseudomonadota bacterium
CTGAAATAGACCCCGGACAGGGCGGTGACCAGACCGGCCATGGTCGTGAACAGGGCCTCGGAGATCCCGGTGGCCATAGCGCGGACATTGCCGCTGCCGAACAACATCAGGGCATCGAAGGTCTTGATCATACCGCTAACGGTGCCCAACAAACCCAGCAGGGGCAACACCATGGTCAGCACACGAATAGGCTGTAAATAGCGCCTAAGCCGGGCGGTGAACTCCGACGCATGGGCCTCCCTGAGACGGACCAACAACCACGGCTGTCCAGACCCCCTACCCCATTGATTGAACTGTCGGATCCAGTGTTCTAAAAGTCTCGTCTTCAGTCGGGGCATGGCAAAATAAAAAAAAAGATAGCGCTCTAAAATAAACACCCACATCAGGATCGACAGGCCCAGAATAGCCCACAGCACATCGCCCCCCTGCTCGATAAACGTCAATAGATCGTGCAAAAGCTCAACCATCGACGGTAGCAGCCGGTGGTGTACTGTCGGTCAGCAGCACGGTGCTCTGTTGGTCCAATGTTTCGATTAGTCGGTTGGCCCGACCATTCAAAAAACTGTGCATCAACAATACGGGTATGGCTACGGCCAAGCCCAACTGAGTCGTCACCAGTGCCTGAGAGATGCCTCCTGACATCAATCTTGGATCCCCCGTGCCGAACAAAGTGATGGTTTGGAAGGTTTCGATCATACCCGTCACCGTGCCGAGCAGGCCCAGTAGTGGGGTTACCGCCGCCAGAATCGCCAGCGTGGGCAGACCCCGTTGTAAACGATGGGCCTCTTCGGCCACACCCTCATCGAGTTGAGCCGCCAGGTTTTCCATGGTGACGTACTCATCTTTACGGACAATATTCTCAATCCTTGCTAAAGGATTGTTGGTACTGGGCCCATGCCCGCTCAACTGTCGCGCCACCTTGTGTCGTATCCAGACCAGAACGGCATAACGCTCGATCACGATCAGCAACCCGACCCCCCCCAGAATGAGAATTAAATAAGCGATGATACCGCCTTGCTGGATGCGCTCAAGAAGATCCGGAGATTGCACCATCAAACCTAGAATGGCCCCGCGCGAGGGATCTATGGCCACCGCATGGATACCCTCGCTGGAGCGCTCCAATTCCCTGGCCATGGACTGCAACCGGAGAGAGGGCTGACGGGCCAGCTCCACGAGTTGGTCGGCCTCGGCAAGCAGCTTAAGATAATGCCCTTGTGAAACGGCGTTGAAAGTCCCTATCCGGGTTATCTGCTGTTCACTCTGCTCACCGTCGGCCGTGATCACCGAAGCCTTGAAACGCCTTATCTTGCCTGACTCGTTCATTTCCTCCAGCAACAGCATCCACAGGCCCTCCAGATCCTCGATGGTGGGTGGCTGGCGATCCTGACCCAGTTGATCCAGAAATGCCGTTCGTCCGGGGAGTTGCGCGGACACCAGGGAGTTGGCAACCGTATTTCTGGCATCCGCCGCGATTTGTCGCACCGCGGCGAACAAGGTGTTCATGTCTCCCGTGCGTTCCTTTAGCTGGTCGCCCAGAGAGGACAATTTGCCCTCGTATTGTTCGAACTCGGATCGCAACCCCTCGGCCTGCGCTTCGGCACGATCTTGTTGCGCCTGGACCTCGGCAAGCCCTGCCCTTTGACGATCCCGATCGGCGAGGAAACGCCGTTCGCGCTCGATGTTATGGTCTCGCTCTACCAGACGATCCTGGCGCACCTGATCGAGCAGCTCATCAAGGCTGTTGGGCGACCCGGCGATGACCTCAGGCAATACGCCAAGCAGCACCGTCAGCAACAGAATTCGATTCATGGCGGCGTCTCGGGTGCCGAAAAAGGCAATTTTATTAGGTCTGGGGGGGCTTGCTTCTTGGCAATGCGCAATCCCTGGGCGATCGATTCGTGAAACCGCTCGGGTAGGGATTTCCACTGTTTCTCCTGCCTATCCCAGTAGCCCGCGGTTTTCGCATCGAAGCTAAGATAATACAAAGCCGTGCGACCCAGCCGCAGAAATTCCACGGTCCGGGTGATGTCCTGCCGGCGCAATTCGCCGCTGTACGCCTCTATCGTGTGTCCATATTCGGTTTCAATCCGGTAGGCCTCCAGGATGCGGCGGTATTTCTCCGGCAGAGCGACATCCGCGCGGTTCAACATCTCTTTTAACTCAGCCACCCGCATGCTGCGCTCATTGGGAAGAAATGGCGCATCCAGCACGATGAAGCGCTCCAGCACCCCCACCATACGCTCCAGTAACGGGACGATACGCCGTTTAGTGACCTCGATCTCACCGAGCTGACGTTCCACTGCCGATATCTCGGCCCGTTGATCAGCGAGCAACCTGCGCATCTGGGAATTGTAGGCCTCGAGATCATCCAGCGCCTTGCTGACCAAGCGGTACTGCGCCAGCAGTTCCCGGGTCTCGTCGTCCAGGGCATCGACAGTTTGCTGCGACGCCTTGGCCTCCTTTTGAATGCCTTTCTGGGTATTCAACGCAGGGATCAGCCCCTGCGCTTCAGGCGCGGCAGCGATGCTGAAATGGCCTCCCCACAGGAAGTAAAGAATTATGGCGTAGTAAGTCTTTCTCATGATTTATGAAACGGTAGATACATTCCAACATGCCATCGTATCACTCGGCGACATGCCATCGCTGCGACAAATTGTCGCGCGACACTGTGTCACATTTATCAGTAGAGAGGCAAATACTACTATTCACGCTTACTCAGAATCATAAAAGCAGCCTGCCCATAACCCCAAAAGCTGGCCCTTCCAGGAGCACAAAACCATGAACATGGACCCCAAACGCCATTTTTTACCAACCGCCGCCATGCTCGCTCTGTCGTTTATAATCATGACGATGCCGGCAGCGGCCGAGGAAGCCGTTGAGCTGCCTGGGATGGCGGTAACGGAACCGGCCGATGAAGGGATCAACTACAGGGTGGATCCCTCACGCACCGGAATAAGCCGACCCGGCAGCGCAGAACTGCTCAAACGAACCCCCGGGGCGAATGTCAATTTCAACGGGCCGCTGACCGGGATCGCCCAATATCGGGGCATGTTTGGAAACCGCCTCAATGTACTGGTAGACGGCATTTACATCAATTCCGGCGGCCCGAACGCCATGGATCCACCGCTGCACTACATGCCACGCCCCCGCCTGGGCGAGTTGGAGATCATCCGTGGGATCTCACCGGTGAGTTCGGGCCTGGAAACTATCGGCGGGACCATCATCGCTAACCACAAACGGGGAGAATTTGGCAAAGGCGAGGACTTCGAGGTGGACGGCTATGTCGATGGCGGGGGACAATCCGTCGATGACGGCTATTCTATAGGTGGCGCCGTGAACCTGTCCAATGCCCGGCACCGCATCGAGCTCGGTGGCAGCCGCGAGGACGGCGGCGACACCGAATTCGGTGATGGCACCATCGCCGATACAGCGTATGAGCGTAATAGTTATGACCTGGCGTATGGATACCGCACCGCTGTCCAGGAGTTCGGGATCAAGTTTTTCCGCAACGACACGGGGGCAACAGGCACCCCTGCTCTGCCCATGGACATCGTGTTCTTTGATTCTGATTTTATCACTGGCGACTACCATGCCGATATCGGTAATCTGGCCTTGGACGCCAAACTGGCTTACTCGAATATCGATCATCAGATGAACAACTTCGAACATCGTGCGCCCCCTGCGGACCCGGCGCGATTTCGCTTCACCAATGCCGACAGCCGCGGCTGGTATTATACGATCAAGGCGGTGAAACCCATGGCCGGCGGAAATTTGAATTTCGGTGCAGACGGCAACCTGGCCCGCCACAACGCAACCATTTTCAACCCCAATAATTCAAGTTTCTTCGTCCAGAATTTCAACGACATCAATAGAGACCGAATGGGTTTTTTCGGCGAATGGAGCGGGAATCTCATAGGGGCTTGGGGCTCGGAACTGGGCCTGCGCTACACCCGAGTGGAATCCGATGCCGGCTTGGTGGATGGCACACCAGCCCAAACGATGGCTGGCCCCCGCCTGTTGCGTGACCGCTTTAACAACGCCGATAGAAACAAGACCGACAACAATATCGACGCCGTGGCCAAGATCAATTACCGGATCCAACCCGATCTGAAGGCCGAGCTTGGCCTGGCCCGCAAGGCACGTTCAGCGTCATATCAGGAACGCTATCTGTGGTTACCCCTGCAAGCCACCGGCGGTCTGGCCGATGGCAACAACTATGTGGGCAATATCGATCTTGATCCCGAGGTCGCCTACGACGTAGAACTCTCTTTGGACTGGCGAACTCGTGGTTTTTATCTGACGCCCCATCTGTTCTACCGCCGGGTGAATGACTACATCCAGGGCACCCCCGCCACCGATCCCGTAGTCATCATGGTCAGCACCGCCAATGGTGATCCCACGCCCCTGCAGTTCAGCAATGTGGATGCGCAATTCTATGGCGTCGACCTGGAACTGGGCTACGATCTGCTCAGCCATTGGCACATCGACACCCTGCTGAGTTTTGTACGTGGCGAACGACGCGACATCAACGACAACATCTACCGAGTGGCCCCGCCCAATGCCATCGTTGCCCTGAGCCATCAACGCCCGCGCTGGTCCGCTACCATAGAAGGTGAATTCTACGCCAAGCAGGACAAAGTCTCGCAAACCAACGAAGAGACCCCATCGGCGGGCTACGGGCTACTCAACCTGTTTGCCCAATACACCCTGCTGGAAAACACCCATACCACCGCGACCCTGCGCGCCGGGGCGGACAATGTGTTCGACAAGACCTATAGCCCCCATCTCAACGGCACCAACCGGGTACGTAACAGCGATGTCGCGGTGGGAGATCGCCTGCCGGGCTCCGGTCGCAACCTTTATGCCCGATTGAATGTGGAGTTTTGAGCTGGATAGTCCCAGAATGGATGGTTTTTCTGGAATGCTGCGTGCAGCCAAATTCATCATAGAGCGAGGCGGCGTTCCTAAGTAACCTGAAACTCATCCGTCATGGGTGTACCATCGGACAGGTAAACTGCCGTAGCTAAAGGGAAATGAGCGACTTGCCCCAGACGATGTCTTCCTCCTACCAACTTGATAGTTCGCAAGGCCACAACCTGCGCCGCCTGTTCGTACTGCGCAACCTCACCATTAGCTGGGAGATCGCCACCGTTGCGGTGACCCACATCGGTCTTGGGATCGCCCTGCCGCTGTGGCCGTTGGCAGCGATGATCTCTACCCATGCCGGCATCAATCTGTTGACTTGGCGGCGTTTGCGTCGCGATGTGCGGATCACGGATAGGGAATTACTCGCGCAGCTGATCCTGGATGTGACCGTGTTCACCGCCGTGCTGTATCTGACCGGAGGGGCCACCAATCCCTTTGCCTGGTTCTATCTATTGCCGGTGATCATTGCCGCTACGGTCTTGCCGCGAAGCTATGCCTGGACGATGGCCGCCATCACTACGCTGTGCTACAGTCTTCTGATGATCTATTACGTTCCCCTGCCGGGGATGGGCAGCCTGCATCATGAGGGCTTCGGTTTGCATATCTTCGGTATGTGGTTCGGTTTCGTGGTCAGTGCGGCACTGATTGCCCATTTCGTCGCCGATATGGCCCACACCTTGCGCGAGCGAGATCACAAGCTTGCGCAGATCCGCGAGCAGGCCTTGCGCGACGAACGGCTGGTGGCCTTGGGGACCCTGGCCGCCGGCGCCGCTCACGAACTGGGCACCCCGCTGGCGACGATGGCCATTCTCAGCGGGGAGATGCAACAGGATTACCCGAAGGATCGATTCGAAGACCTGTTCGATAGACTCGCCATCTTGGACGAACAGATAACGCGCTGCAAGGATGCGCTGTCGGTGATCTCGGCCTCTGCCGGAGAGATTCGCGCGGAGTCGGGGCACCCCATGAGCGTGGATCGCTATTTGAAAAATATCCTCGGCCAGTGGCGTGAGCAGAGACCCGATGTGCCGATTGATTATCGGCAAGACGGCCATGGCCCGGCCAGCCGAATCATCGCCGAGCACACCCTCAGTCAGGCCCTGATCAATATTTTAAACAATGCCGCGGATGCCTCGCCCGAACGGATCGAGGTGGATGCCCGATGGAACGCATCAGAACTGGTGCTTCAAGTCTTAGATCATGGCGGCGGATTGGCTCCCGATGCCGCAGCGCTGGTAGGTAAGACGCCATTCTCTACCAAAGACCAGGGACTGGGCATCGGTCTATTTCTGGCCCAAGCGACCATTCACCGCCTGGGTGGTAAGATGACTCTTTTCAATCATGAGGGCGGTGGGGCTTGCACCCGAATCGCCCTGCCATTGTTAGTCGCCTCTGAAATCTGAATCACATGAACGAACACCACAGACTATTACTGGTGGACGACGACCCGACCTTTTGCCGGGTACTAGGCCGGGCGTTGGAAAAAAGGGGTTATGAGGTATTTATCGCCCACGACCTATCCACGGGCACTATCCTGGCCAAACGGCATGGACCGGATTTTGCCGTGATCGATCTGCGCATCGGCCAGGAATCCGGGCTGGTTCTGACCGAGAGACTGGCGGCCTTGAACCCGAACCTGCGCATGGTCATCCTCACCGGTTATGCCAGTATCGCCACCGCAGTGGAAGCGATCAAACTCGGCGCCATTCATTATCTGACCAAGCCCACCAACGCCGATGAGATCGTTGCCGCACTGCTTGGCAATGATGATACTGACACCTGCGTATCACCACCCGAAAGACCGCTTTCGGTCAAAAGGCTGGAATGGGAACACCTGCAAAAGGTGCTCCTGGAACACAGTGGCAATATCTCCGCAACCGCGCGGGCTTTGGGCATGCACCGGCGCACCTTACAACGTAAACTACAGAAGCACCCGGTGCGGGAATAATATACCCGCGACTTTAGGAATGCTACCGAAATAACTTCCCCACCTGGCTTGCCTGATCGTCCGTCTTCGGCGCCAGTTAGGGAAGTGTGTCGTTCGCATTTCTTATTTACATTCGATTGAGCGCAGCGGCGCATAACCCTTTTTCTGGATGATACATTGTCCCTCGTCGCTCATGACCCAGTCGATATATTCCTTGATCACGCCTCTGGGTTCCGACAGGGTGTACATGAATAGAGGGCGGGCGATGGGATAGCTTCCATCAACCGCGCTGCTAACACTGGGATGTACACAGGGCTCACTGGCGGTGTTCTCGATGCAGAGCATTTTTACCTTTGGGGTGGCATAGGCCAATCCACTATAGCCCACCGCGCAGGGTGTCTTTTCCACCAAATGCACGACATCCTTGGAACTGAGCATATCCATGATTCCAAAATCGTAATCCTGCCCTCTGCCCAGCACGGTGTTTCGAAAATAGACATAAGTCCCGGAATTGTTTTGTCTGCCGACCCGCACGATCTCCTGCCCCGAACATTTAGGCACCTTAACACCAACATCCGTCCATTTTTTTATTTCTCCACCCTCGCCAAAGATTTCCTGGAGCTGAGCCAAGCTTAAGGATTTAAGCGGATTCAACTTGTTTAAGAAAAGCGCCACGGCATCATAGCCCACGACATATTCCACGGGTGTCAGACCCAGACGTGCGGCGCGCCTGAGTTCATGACTACCCATCCGCCGGCTGGCATTGGCGATCTCTACCGTACCCTGCAGTAGGGCATCCAGACCCGTTCCGGATCCCCCGCCCCCGACCGATACGGTTACCCTCTCGTTTACTCGCTCATAGGCCTCCGCCCAGACCTGAGCCACAACGATCATGGTATCGGAGCCCTTGACGTGGATGACTTCGGCCTTACCGGCAAAAACCGGGGTATAAGCAACGGCAAGCCACCCTGCCAATAAAAAGCGATATATCATTTTCATCTCTTGTTCCTCGAGTAAAAAGTTAATGAATTAAGACCTGGCAAAGGAAGATTTTTGGGAGCAGGATATCTTGGCAGGTAACGCTTGGCATTGCCCGCATCCCGATCTTCGATCAAGGAGTGCGGATTATAGCGGTTATTATTTGGGTGAAATACAATAGCCACAGCTTTCAAACCATCCTAGTGCATCTTTTTCAGAAACGTCAGTTAAGGCATTTTTCACCC
>JBDLIZ010000221.1:0-7968 GCA_039714615.1 Pseudomonadota bacterium
CCGCCTACCGGCAGGCCCAGTTCATTCTCTACCGCGTCGATCAGGGGGTCGAGATCGTCCTCCTTATCGAGCAGAAACTCGATATTGGCCCTGATCGTAAAGCGTAAATATCCCTTACAGAAGCGGTCGGCCACGTCGCATATCTGACGGATCTTGTGTGGGCTCATGGTACGAGCGGAACCCGCCCTAACCGTATATAGCTTGTCTCCATTCTCAGCGGTATGGCATAGTACACCGGGACGTAGCCGGTCGTGGCTATCCCACTTGCCGTAATTCTTTGCCATCATGGGATGCAGATATTGAGTGTAATCAGGAGCGCCCTGATCTCTAGGTGCCATCTTTGTTGCGCGCATTAGTCTATCTCCAAATGCTGATTCTTGTTCTGATGCCGAACTTAAAAGCAGCTTCTCAGTTCGCCGCCTCGGTGGTTTCGGGCTCCCGGGTCCAGATCTTGGGATCCTGGTCGGGCTCGCCGTCGAAGCGGCTGGGTGCCAGTTCCTCGAACCTGATGTACGGTGAGGTGCGGGGCCTGGCCACCATCCTGGGATCCGGTTCCAATCCGACCCCTTCCAGAAACGTACCCAGTCCGATACGCGCGACGAACTCGCCGATTCGTTCGTGATCCATGGCATTGTCGTTCCAGAAGTCCCAGATGCGCTCGATGAGTTCGACCAGCTTCTCGTAATCTTCCTCGGTCTCCAGTTTCATGAAGGGCACCAGCATCCAGCTCATGATATCGCCTATCTTCAGCGAGCGTTTACCCCCCAGCAGCAAGGAAACTCCACGGTCCTTACCGGGTTTGAGCGCCTTGTGCATCACGTTGATGCAATGCATGCAGCGTACGCAGTCTTCATTATCCACCACTAACTCCTTGCCCTTGAGCGAGATGCAGCGGGTGGGGCAGCGCGTGATCACATCGTCGATCACCGTCTCGATACCCTTCTCATCGATGAACTCGGCGACCTTCGCCTGATCGATCTGCATGGGTCCGCGCCAGGTACCGATGATGGGCATGTCCGAGCGGTGCGTGGCATTGGCACAGTCGTTGGCGCAGCCGGAGACCTTGAACTTGAACTTGTACATGAACTCCGGGCGGTGCAGCAGAGAGATGAAGGTGTCGGTGAGAAACTTGGTGGTCTTCATGGTATCGAAACAGGCCATCTCACAGCGTGCCTGGCCTACGCAGCACTGCAGGCTACGCATGGCCGCGCCAGATCCACCCAGATCCCAGCCATTCTCCATGAATTCCTCGGCCGCGGCGGCGGTAGCCTCATTGTCAAAACCCAAGGCTAAAATGTCTCCCGTCATCCCGTGCAATTGCAGAATGCCCGCGCCATGCCGCTCGGAGATATCGGCCAGGTTACGCAAGGCATCCGTGGAATAGACGAATCCAGGGGGCGCTATTAAGCGGATGGTGTGAAACTGGGCGATGTCCGGATATTTCTCCGCCAGATCGGAAAGACGGGCAATGACCCCGCCGCCATAACCGGATACATTCAGTACCGTACCCGTCCAGTAATTCCAGCGGTTTTCATAAGACTCTTCGAGCTGATTCAGTAGCTGGGTCACCTGGGGTTTTTCCTTCGCCAGCGTCTTCAAGTCACTGACAAAACTCGGCCATTCACCCTCTTCGAGCTGATCCAGTAGCGGGGTATTCAGCTTCATCATTTTCATTTCTTTACCGGCTTGTTGTTCGGTACTCACGTTCATCCTCCTTACCCGGCCTAGATCTAACCTCCCTTGAGGTGTGGATGCAAGGGCCAAGATTATGTATAACAGGGCGTTAAATAAATCAGCAGTGACGTGACACGGCCTTTTTTATTTTCAGGCCCGCAGACAGCCTGCACCCGGATATCTAGACGCAACCGGTAGGTTTCGGCAATCCCGCGTACCGGCAGGCCTGCACGGCGGGGCCTTCGGGAAAAAGGTCATAGACGAACTTACTGTTTCCCTTGTCTCGCCCGAGCTTTTTGCCAATGGTCCTGTTCAATACTCGAACCGCCGGAGCAACCTGGTATTCATCGTAGTAGTCCCGCAGTATATTGATGATCGTCCAGTGTTCATTGGTCAGCTCGATCTCATCCAGCTTGGCCATGGTTTCCGCGACAGCGGGCTCCCATTCGCTGATGCTCGCTAGATAACCTTGCTCATCGGTCTCCAGGGCCTTACCACCAATTTCGATACTCATTCATATAACTCCTCTGGTTTTCTTTGAACGATTACGCCCAGCGTCCCGTTCCCGGGCCATAATAAATAGCGTGTTCGGACCAGCAGATCGATCTCTGCCGTTGAAGCAGGTTGATACACTGAGAGAGGAAGATTCAGCAACCATTGCATGCTGCCCCAGGTATAAGAACTATTCATATACACATTGATTTTATGGTTTCGTGCGAAATACTATAGAACCTTCCTAGTACTGTAAAGCTGGAACAAGGGGCTCCTGCAAGAATCCTGTGCGAGAAATCACTATGAGTGTGAGCAATAATGAGCGAGACAAAACCATCCTTAGTCCAAATCACCCTGCGCCTGATCTCCGGTCTGCTGGCACTACTGTCCTTCGCATTGTTCGCGGTACGTCTTTACGGCTACTCGGTACTCGATATACAGACCGGGGTAGAGGGAGTGATGAGCTCGCTGCGCCTGCTCTTTCCACTCTCACTGGGCTTGATATTCGGGTACCTGGCGGTAAAGGGCAGATTTCCCTTTTCTGATGACACCACAAAGCGCAAAGAATCTGACGAATAACTATTAAGCGAGCACAGCATGCACATTGACAATAGATTTCTGATCGCTTTCGTATTCCTGCTACTGGGCTTATTGTTGATCACCGGGCGCAAAGGTTTCAGCGACAGATTGTTAGAGCTCTATCGCAGGATCGGTATAGACGCACCCGCTGAGCAGTACAGCAGACAATTCGGTTTCGTAGGAACCTTGCTAATCCTGTTCGGTTTTTTGTTGGCGACGGGGTTGATCGATATTCTGTAAACAGCAAACGCTCTCAAAAGGAGTAGGTGCTTGAAAAACAATATTTCATTTGACATATGGTGCAAGTTGATGCATGTTCTTTGATCATTGAAAAATCCGTCATAAATCCGGGTCTTGGCTATGGCAGGTATTATTAAAACAGCTTCTTAGGAAGTCTGCGGGTTCAACAACAATCAAGCCAGAAAAACAATACGAGTTCATACCAAACAATATTCAATACCAACCCACACCAAACCCATCAGGAGAATGAAAAATGGCAGAGAACTCCGACCAAAGTGCACAGGAACACCGCTCCGCTGAGGAATTGCTGGGCGAAGGCGAGCCCTGGGAATCCTGGGAAACCCAACTCGTGGTATGGAGCATCGGTATCGGCATTGTAGGGCTGATCATACTGGGCTGGCTGATCAATACTTTCATTTTGCATTAATCGCCCTGCGGCGAGGGGAGTGCGTGATGAAAGCGGATATTGAGTTGGACCTTGTGCATGACGGCCAGGATTGGGTCGTGAGCAATGACACCCTGAAGGCAAAGGGCGCCGATCTGCACGCCTTGGATGATGATCTCAGATGCGTCCTGCGCCAGGACGGGGTATTTCCACCGGGTAGCCGTGTCACGGTCTTCATGGGCTTTGATTTCGATACCATTCCCACCTGGCTGCGTCAGTATCACAGTCATTATTTCAACCGCTTAGTAACGCTCGAGATTTAATCACGCAGCAAACATTAAAAAACCAAGAGGGGATTGACCATGGCGGCAGTAAACAGAAAATGGACCGACGGCATGCTCTCGACAGAGGATTGGTGGGCCGTGTGGCTGGGGCTGATCATGTTCTTCGCCGGTATGCTGACCATCTGGGGCATCGATATGGTCGGTTGGATGACCAAGACCAAGACCTGGGAGTGGAGCAAGCTGATGGCCGATTTCTCCTGGGACCAATTGTTGAAGCCTGCGGGCAAAAATTATAAGGACATGAGCCCACTGATGTCCTGGTTTACGACCTATCTGGTATTCACGGGTCTGACCTGCATCGGGGCCTACTTCCAGAGATTAAATGTAGCCAAGTTTTTCATGGGTTTCACCTGTTTGTTCATCATCACCTGGCTGTGTTGGATCGCCGGCCATGAGGCACATTTCAAGGCCGTCGATGCGGTGGTAAAGGGAAAAAATTCGTATGAGAAATTCGAGCTAAGCTGGGGACTGCAGCTCGGGGGTGGTTTTTCTTACATGCTGGCCCTGGCGGTGGGTCTGATCATCGGCAATTTTTTCAAGGGTTTCGCTAATTTCCTAAAAGAGGCCGCCAAGCCGGAATGGTTCATCAAGACGGCCATCGTCTATCTGGGCATCAAGCTCGGCCTGATGTCCATGAAGGCCACGGGTTATGCGCTGGACCTAGCGCTCACCGGCGCGGCGGCGACATTCGTTGCCTATCTGTTGTTCTGGCCTATCGTCTACACCCTGGGGCGCAAGGCCTTCAAACTCCGGCGTGACGCCTCCGCCGTGCTGGCCTCCGGGATCTCGATCTGCGGCGTCTCGGCAGCCATCGCCACGGCCGGTGCAATACGCGCCAGACCCATCCTGCCGGTGGCCGTATCCATGTTGATCGTGGTCTTCGCCATGTCTGAACTGGTCATTCTCCCGACCTTCTATTCCACTGTCGCCCCTGACCAGCCCATCGTCAACGGTGCTGCCATGGGTATGACGGTCAAGACCGATGGCGCCGACGCCGCCGCCGGGGCCATACTCGACGAGTTGATGGTCAGCCAGCACCTTAAAAACACCGGCGAGGCCTGGGAATCAGACTGGATCCTTGCCGCTGCCATACTCACCAAGATCTGGATCGATGTCTTCATCGGGGTCTGGGCCTTTATACTGGCCCTGATCTGGGTCTATAAGGTTGAACGTAAACCCGGGGAGTCTCATGTGGCGGTTTCGGAGATCTGGTTCCGGTTTCCCAAGTTCGTCATCGGTTATTTCATCGCCTGGTTTTTCTACGTCGCGATCGCGGCATTTTTCCCGGAGGCCATCAAGGCGGCCTCCGAGGGGGCTAATGTTGTGCAGAGCCCGATGCGTAAAATGATGTTCATGATCACCTTCGTGGCTATCGGGGTGATCTCCGACTTCAGCAAACTGCGCGGCATGGGCAGGCTAGCCGTGCTTTATGCCATCGCCCTGTTCGTTATCATCGCACCGATTGCCTATGCGGTGGCCTACATCTTTCACAATGGCATGGTGCCGCCTCTGGTCGGAGCCGGCGGGGCAGGTTGAGGGATATGTCCGCAGGAATGTGATCCGTCCAACCCCTCTCCCTTCTTTCAGAAGGGGAGGGGTAGTGCGACAGCTATCGGCTTTAGCGCCGATGGAGTGTTCACCACTCACCCTCCCGGCAGACTAATGAGTAAAAAAATAGTCATCATCACTGCCCCACCCCCTCCGCGTTTGATTCCCCGTAGCGACTACAGCGTCAGAATAGGTCATCAGGGGCTGCCGGATCATCCGCTTCATGGTTCGCAGCGTCCGTACATTGTCTACGGGCTTCGTGCCCTGACGGTTGTCAACCGCCGATGCATGCCGTGTACCCCTCACGCCGTTAAAGGGCGCTCAATAAAAAAGGGCGTTTATCCTGCCTATTCTCTGGGCACGCTCTGGTATCGGCTTGCCACCAATTTCGAAATCCCTTACTCTGCTATATCACCAGTAATAAAGCAGATACGTGTCACAAAGGCGACTCTAACCGCCCAGGGGGCAAAGAACTCGGGAGTAAAATAACTAATGAGCACAATGCAAGAACCTAATTTAACGTTTCGGCGCTACAAGGACGATGACTCCGAGCATGTGAGGTGGAATCAGGATGTTGTCCAATCCGGTGAGTCTGACATCTGTCCGGCGTATATACACCGTACCCCGCCTTGCCAGGGGGGCTGTCCTTCGGGGCACGATATTCGCGGATGGTTATCCATCGTGCGTGGCCTGGATAAGCCGGCGGATGGAACGCCGTGGCAGGAGTATGCGTTCCGGCGTATGGTCAAATCTAACCCATTCCCTGCCGTCATGGGGCGTGTCTGTCCGGCGCCGTGCGAGGACGGTTGTAATCGGAATGAAGTGGATGAGGCCGTCGGTATCAACTCTGTCGAGCAGTTCATCGGCGACTGGGCGCTGAAGCATAAACTTACCTTACCTAAACCGGAGAAGGAAACCGGCAAAAGGGTCGCCATTGTCGGCGGTGGACCGGCGGGTTTGGCGGCTGCCTATTTCCTGCGCAGTCGGGGTCACGCCTGCACCATTTTTGAGGAGTACCACGCGCTTGGCGGCATGATGGTTTTCGGTATCCCCGGCTACCGCACGCCCCGCGATGTGCTTAACGGAGAGATCCAGCGAATCATCGATATGGGCGTGGAGGTCAAAGTTAGCACCCGGGTAGGTAGCGATGTTTCTGTTGAAGAGTTGAATAAGGAATACGACGCCATATTTTGGGGGATCGGTGCGACCTCGGGCAAAGCCTTGCCCATTCCAGGGGCGGAAGCACCGAACTGCGTCGATGGCATGGCCTTCTTGCGGGCCTTCAACGAAGGGCGGCTAAAATATATGTCGGGTCGAGTGTTGGTTATTGGTGCGGGCGATACCGCCATGGACGTGGTGGCGGTAGCGCGACGCTTAGGCCACATCCAGCATGCGCATATAAAAGACCGACCAGACAATGTGATTCTCGGCCACACCGTCCATGATGTAGCACAGGCGGCCCGTCGGCAGGGAGCGGATGTGTGGATTGTTTATCGCCGACCCATCTCAAAGGCCCCGGCTACCAAACATGAATTGAATGCGGTGATTTCCGAGGGTGTGGAAATCCACGAGGGTCTGGCCCCGTTGGAAGTGATTCGGGATGATGACGGCCGGGCCACAGCGCTTCGAGTCATGCCGGTGGACTGGGTGGACGGCAAAATGGCGCCCAGGGAAGGCGAAGAATACAATATCGAATGCAGTTTGATCGTTGGGGCGACTGGCCAGAAAGGCGATTACACTGGTATTGAAGACTTCGACAACGGTTGGGGTTTAATGGATGCGGACAAGGTATATCAAGTGGTCGACAAACCTGGTCATTTCGTGGCTGGAGATGCCGTCAAGCCGCATCTGTTGACCACGGCCATTGGTCAGGCCTCGATCGCTGTCGAGGGTATCCATAACTATCTCATGGGTGATGAGATTCGCAAACGCCCGAAGGTGGATACTCATCACTTCAGCCTCCTCGATGAACTGCGCGCGCACAGCCTACAACCTCAGGAGTACGATCACCAGGAGAGCTGGGGTACGGACGACTCGGATTTCGCAGTTCACAATTACGAAGACCGCTCGTTCGCCGAAATCATCCCTCACGATCAGTTATTCTTGGGACACTTTCCCTTCGTTCCCATGATTCGGCGAAAAGAGTCCAATATTTCGGCAGAGGATGTACTCGACAATTTCGAAGAGCGCTTCGCCGGGCTTATGGAAGAGCAAACCGTCGCCGAAGCCGAGCGGTGCATGAGCTGCGGGATGTGCTTCGAATGCGATAACTGCATCATCTACTGTCCCCAGATCGCGATATTTCGCGTGAACAAGGATAAGCAGGCGATGGGTCGCTATGTCGATACCGACTACGCTAAATGTATCGGCTGTCATATCTGTGCTGACGTCTGTCCAAGCGGCTACATTAAGATGGGATTAGGGGGTTAGGTGCGGGTGAGCTGACGAATGCCCTGTTGGCCGAAGTTAAGGTGCCGACAGGGTGTCAGTAGTCGACTAGAAGTTCTTTAACATTTCAGTCGAACTCAAATTTCAGACCTCCTGATCCCACACTCAATAATCAATGGGTTACAAAACACTACAGGAATTTAACTTGAGACCAATTCCATGTAGGTTGGTGCTGAGGAACGAAGCCCAACACGCAACTATCGCTAAAACGTTGGGCTTCGTTCCTCAGCACCAACCTACGCTATTCGTTTTAGTATC
>JBDLIZ010000222.1:0-7960 GCA_039714615.1 Pseudomonadota bacterium
TCAAGAGGCGCAACGCCGTCCGTGGGCGTTGACAAACTAACCCGAAGGGCGTCCCTGTGGTGTCCCGCCGCCGCGTTCCAGTGCTCGACAAGGTGATAGACATTGCCTTCGCCCTGCGCCTTGCTGCGAAACACCACAGGGGCGCTGAATCCGTACACTCACATGGATAGAGCACTAGCCTTGACCCAGAAAACCTCGATCAATTTGCTGGGATTACCCAGGCATAGACTCGAACCCTTCTTTGCCGAGTGGGGGGAGAAGGCCTTTCGTGCCTCTCAGCTGATGAAATGGATCCACCAGTATGGGATAACGGATTTTCAGGGGATGACCAATCTGAGCAGGGTATTGCGCAATCGCCTGCAGGATGAATGCGAAATCATGGTTCCCAGCCTGTTGACTGAGCAGCGTTCGGCGGATGGCACTCGAAAGTGGGTATTGCGGCTCAGCGATGACAATGCCATTGAAACCGTGTTTATCCCTGAGGCCGGGAGGGGTACCTTGTGCGTTTCTTCACAGGTGGGCTGCGCCTTGGATTGCACCTTTTGTTCCACTGCACGACAGGGTTTCAACCGCAATCTGAGTCCCGCGGAGATTATTGCCCAACTCTGGTACGCGCAGCGTGTGCTGACTGATCATAAACAGAGTTCGCGAGCCATCACCAATGTGGTTTTCATGGGCATGGGCGAGCCGCTATTGAATTTTGAAAATACCGTCGATGCCATCAGTCTGATGATGGACGATCATGCCTACGGTTTAGGTAAGCGCAAGGTGACCGTGAGCACCTCGGGGGTGGTACCTGCCATGGATAGGCTTAAGGACAGGATCGATGTGAGCCTAGCGGTTTCCTTGCATGCGCCGGATGATGAGCTGAGGGATCGGCTGGTACCGTTAAACCGGAAATACCCCATCAAGGATCTGTTGGCGGCTTGTAAAAGGTTTGTGCGTGGTAAGAATAGAAAACACACCATTACCTTCGAATATGTGATGCTTGCAGATGTAAACGATTCGCAGTTCCATGCCAGGGCATTGGCTAAACTTTTGCAGGACGTTCCATCCAAGGTGAATCTTATCCCGTTCAATCCCTTTCCAAAGACCCCGTATCGTCGATCCGAGGTTTCTGTAATAGACCGCTTCGCGGCTGTACTTCAACAACGGGGGATTACCACAATTACCCGAAGGACCCGCGGTGGCGATATCGATGCCGCCTGCGGTCAGCTTGTGGGCAAGGTCATGGATCGTAGCCGGCGGCAGCGTCGCTTCATGCGCTTGGAGCGAGATTTGCCAGTACAGGACCGACCTACCCCATGATTTACCGTACCCGGTTCGCATTGTTGCTGGCCATTGCAATGCTCCTGGTCATGGCCTGTACCGGCCCGTCTACGCGCCAAGATCAATCAAACGAGCACCGAGCGGCAGTCATCAATGTGCAGCTCGGTATCGCTTACCTTAATAAAGGCAATCTTAAGATTGCCAAACAAAAGTTGGAACGCGCACTGAGCCAGGAGCCCGATTTGGCCCTGGCCCACTGGAGTTATGCGCTGTTGCTGCAGCGCTTAAGTAACCATGAGGCGGCAGAAGAGCATTTTATCAAATCCATAGAACTGGATCCGCAAGACGCAAAGGCCAGAAACAATTATGGTCGGTTGTTATGCGGCGAGGGACGTCTGGAAGAGGCGTTCCAACAGTTCAAGGCCGCTGTCGAAAATCCGTTGTACGACGATCCAGGGTCAGCCTATACCAACGCCGGGATATGTGCCTTGAGGAAGCCGGATATGCAGCTGGCCGAGACCCAGTTTCGTAAGGCCTTGAAGGCCGATCCGATCCAATCTCGAGCGCTTTATCAGATGGCAAAATTGACCTTTGGTAAAGGGCATTTTTTACAGTCCAGGGCATTCATTCAACGATATGAACGCTCAGCGGCCCATACCCCGGGCTCTCTTTGGCTGGCATACCGGACTGAAAAGAATCTGGAAAATCCGCAACAGGCTTGGAAATACGGCCAGCGTTTAAAACAGCAGTACCCGGAATCCCGGGAGACCACGAATTTGCTGGAGTTAGAGCATGATGGCTAAGAATCGGTCGATCGACGAGCCTGAAGTACAGACACTGGTGTCCAGAGGGCCAGGAGAGGTTCTCAAAACAGCCCGCATGCGGGCGAAAATTACCCTAGAGCAGGTATCGGAGTATCTCCATCTGCCCCTTGATGTGATCGCAGCGATCGAAGCGGATGCACAAGAGGGCCTGCCCGGAGCCACCTATGTCAAAGGTTATATCCGGTCCTATGCTCGCTACTTGGACCTCGAGTCCGACCCTCTCGTCGAGGGATATATCAAGTATATTCAACCCGGACCAGAGCCGATACAGGCTACGGAAACTAGAAGATCAAGTCATCCTGGCACCGAACATCACAGCAAGCCGGCCCATCAGGTTGCCATTGTGTTGTTGTCCATTATCCTGGTATTCCTCGTGATATGGTGGTTTTACCCCCAGCCGACGAAATTCATGGGTAAGCTTCAATCCTTATTCTTTAATATTGGCGGTGATCAGATCGTTCCCTCAGTTCTTGAACCCAGGACAATACCCGAACAGCGGCCCGACAATCCGATCTTGGAACCCTCTCAACCGGGTGAGCGGCGGTCAGAGACCTCGGTGTCGGCGTTTACAGAGCTCTCTCGGATTGGCGCAGGGGGAATGGACGATGCTCAGCCCGCTGAGATTGAGGAACAGCCAATCAGTGAATTACCAAAGCAGAATTCACTGGACGGTGTTGCTGCTGAGGCGGATCAAGAGGATTTGATTGCGAAGACACTACCGGCTACCTCACCACAAGTCGAAGGGATAGATACACAAGGTCGGGAGGCCCCTGGTACGGACAGATTGAAATTGTCCTTCCGGGATCATTCCTGGACCGAGGTCTATGATGTCAATAAGGAAAAACTGTTATTCGGGTTGATGAATTCCGGTTCGATTAAGGAGTTGCGTGGTACCGCACCATTCCGTATCTTGCTAGGCAATTCCACTGCAGTGAATATCCAATTCAACGATGAGCCATTCGATCACTCCCAGTTTGAACGTTGGGATAAAACCGCTCGTTTCAACATTGGCGATACAGCGGCGAACTGATTCTTTGCACGCCGCCTTTGCCGGGTAGTTGCGTTAGAATACGAAAACCATAGAGAATAACTATGCCTTACGTGTTCTGCCTTGCTCTGCGATAAATTCCAAGCACTCTGCGCACCCGAAAACCCATCCATCATAGGTATATTTGCCCTAACTCGATTATGTCCAAAGGTATTCAATCTATCCGGGGTATGCATGATGTGCTACCCGAGCAGAGCCCTGCCTGGCAGGTCCTGGAAGATCGCATCGAACAGCTCTTGCTTGGTTACGGATATCAGGAGATCCGGATGCCCATCGTCGAGCACAGCGAACTGTTTTCCCGCTCCATCGGCGAGGTTACCGATATCGTCGAAAAAGAAATGTATGGTTTTGAGGACCGCAACGGTGACCGCCTCAGCCTACGCCCGGAAGGCACAGCAGGGTGTGTGCGCGCGGGCATCCAGCATGGCCTATTGCACAATCGGCAACAAAGACTGTGGTATATGGGTCCCATGTTTCGTCGCGAACGCCCTCAAAAGGATCGCTATCGCCAGTTTCACCAAATCGGTGTAGAAGCGTTTGGTTTTCAGGGGCCCGATATCGATGTCGAATTGATTTTAATGACCGCACGTCTGTGGCGTGTCCTTGGCCTGAAAAATATACGGCTGGAGTTGAATTCGCTGGGCAGCCCTCAGGCACGTCGGGACTATCGCGAGAAACTGCTCGCCTATCTCGAAACCCATCGAGATCGGCTCGATGCGGACGCGAAACGGCGCATGCACATGAATCCACTCCGGGTACTGGACAGCAAGAATCCCGAGATGAAGGCCGTAATCGACAATGCCCCCAATCTGTTGGAGGAAATCGATGAGGATTCACGCCACCATTTCGACGGGCTAAAGGCCGTCCTCGATCGCATGGGGATTGCCTATGTGGAGAACCCCCGGCTAGTGCGGGGATTAGACTACTACAGTAGGACGGTGTTCGAATGGATCTCCGATGAATTGGGTGCCCAGGGAACGGTTTGTGCCGGTGGCCGTTATGATGGCTTGGTTGAGCAATTAGGCGGTCGGGCGACGCCGGCGACGGGCTTTGCAATAGGTTTGGAGCGCTTGCTGCATCTGTTGGAGGTGCAGGGGGTAGCGCCAGAGACTAGAGGCGTCCATGCTTATCTCGTTATGATGGGCGCTGAGGCTGAACGGGTTGGCTGGACCCTGCTCGAAACCTTACGCGATGAACTGCGCGGGATTCGGGTGGTCGCCAACTGCGCCGGGGGAGGATTCAAGGCACAGATGAAGCGTGCCGATCGCTCGGGCGCCGAGTTGGCACTCATCCTAGCCGCGGACGAAATCAGTGAGGGTACGATCAGTGTGAAGCATTTGCGTAAGCAGGGGGCCCAGCAAGCGTTTCCACAGTCGGAATTGGTTGAGTTTCTGAGAACAACATTGGTAGGGAATGCTACCGGAGTAACTTGAGCGAAAGAGATGGCAGAGCATCATACTGACGAGCAACAGCTCGAAGAAATAAAAAAATGGTGGGACGAAAATGGCAAGGCATTGATTGCCGGGGCGTTATTGGGCCTGGGAGGGTTGCTTGCCTGGAGAGGGTGGGGGCATTATCACGAGACCCAGGCCCAGGATGCCTCTGAGCATTACGCAGTAGTCGTCCAAGCAGCGAGCAAAGACGAGATCCAGCCGGTCATCGACAATACCGATGAACTGAAGAGTAGCTATTCATCCACGCCTTATGCCGCACTGGCCGCATTGGAACTAGCCAAACTCAAGGCCCAGATCGGTGATCTCGATGAGGCTGCCAAGCGGTTGCGCTGGGTTGTTAGCAACAGTTCACAGCAGACGCTGCGAAACATAGCCCGAATTCGATTGGCGCGTTTACTCAACGCCCAGAACAAAAATGAAGAAGCCTTGGAGTTGTTGTCCTCAACAGAGTTTTCTCCTGGCTACACCTCGTTGATAGAAGAGGTTAAAGGTGATGCCTTGTTGGCCATGGGCGATAAACTCAAGGCGAGAGAGGCCTATACGAAGGCCCTGATTGGGGTAGGCGGAAACTCGGAGTATCTGCGCATGAAACGTGACGATCTCGGGGAGGTTCCTGAGCGTGATGAGGCATGAGGATGGCTGCGGACAGGGTGCTACTCAAGTTCATTCTACTTTTTACCATAGCCTTGCTAGCCGGTTGCGGCTGGTTTTCAAAGGACAATACCCGGGTCCCCACCGAACTTCAGCACATTGAGCAAACCCTACAGGTCAGGGAGGTGTGGCAGGGGTCAAGTGGCGCAGGGATCGGCGAAAGATATTTAAGGCTCTACCCGATGCTCGTTGGCGAGCGCCTCTATCTCATCAATGCAAACGGTGGCGTAAAGGCCATGCTGAGTGATCAGGGCGAGCCGTTGTGGGATATGGAAATAGAGGCTGCCGTTAGCGCTGGGCTCAATGGGAATGAGGAACTGCTGGTTTTCGGCACCGAAGAAGGGGATGCCATTGCCCTGAGTGCGGATGATGGCAGGGAACTCTGGCGCAAACGCCTCTCCAGCGAAATCGTTGCAGTATCTCAAGCCGATCTTGGGGTCGTTGCCGTGCGTACCAATGACAGTAAGGTCTATGGTCTGGATACGGGCAACGGTGAGGTGATCTGGCAACTCAGCCGCAAGGCCCCTGTGTTGACGCTCAAGGGGGCGAGCGTCCCGATCGTCAATAGCGGAAAACTCGTGGTTGGGTTTGACGATGGGAAGCTGGGGGTGTTTTCCATGTTGAGTGGCAATACACTTTGGCAAACCACCCTGGGTGTACCCAAGGGACGATCTGAATTGGAGCGAATGGTCGATATCGATAGCGCCCTCAAGGTGCGGGATGGCATCATTTATGCCGTAGGTCTTCACAGTCAGGTGGCCGCTATCACCCTGATCGAGGGTCGGGTACTCTGGTCGCGTGAAATTTCCTCCTATACCGGTCTTGATGTGGGTGAATCTAGAGTGTTTGTCACTGATGAAGACGATCAGGTGTGGGCCTTAGACCGGCGTACAGGTGCCTCGTTGTGGAAGCAGGAAAAACTGAAATACCGTAAGCTGACCTCGCCGGCGGCCATCCAGGACTTTATTGTGGTAGGAGATTTTGAGGGTTATGTGCACTGGCTGGCAAAATCCGATGGGCATCTCGTTGCCCGCACCCCTATCGGTAGCGATGGGATACTGACCACACCCAAGGTGGTTGAGAGCCGAGCCTATGTCCTGGGCAAAGGGGGCGATTTCGTAGTGCTAGATATTGCCTCTGAACAGGAGTAGATCCTGCATGTATACCCATCCGTCTGGGGTATAACCGTTCCATGTTGTATTTAATGAATTCCCCATAACCCCAGTTCCCAGCCCTAAGCTACGATCATGTTACCCGTAATCACTCTCGTGGGCCGGCCCAATGTGGGCAAGTCCACGCTGTTTAATCAGCTCACTAGGACACGAGATGCCCTGGTGGCGGATTTTCCTGGTCTGACCAGGGACCGTAAATATGGTGTCGGCAGGGTTGGAGAAAGCGGCTATCTGGTCGTGGATACGGGCGGTCTCAGCGACGATAAGCACTCCATAGCGGGGCGCATGGCAGATCAGACCGGCATTGCGTTACAAGAAACGGATATCGTCCTGCTGCTGGTGGATGGGCGCGAAGGGTTGACGGCCGCGGATGAAACCATCACCGCCCATTTGCGATCTTACGGCAAACCCATGGTGCTGGTGGTTAATAAGACCGACGATCTGGATCCTCATCAGGTCTGTGCCGAATTTCACGCCCTGGGCATGGGTGTTCCTCAGCCCATTGCGGCGGCCCATGGCCGGGGGGTATCGGCTCTGGTGGAACACGTTCTGTCAAAGCTGCCCGAGCTCGAACGAAGTATCGAAGCGCCCACCAATGACGGGCAGGCCATCCGCATCGCCTTCGTAGGTCGACCTAACGTCGGTAAGTCGACGCTCATTAATCGCCTGCTCGGTGAGCAAAGGTTGTTGATCTTCGATCTTCCCGGCACCACACGTGACAGCATAGAGGTTCCGTTCGAGAAGCAAGGCCAGGCTTATATCCTGATCGATACGGCGGGTGTGCGTAGACGTGCTCGGGTGAAGGAGGTGGTGGAGAAGTTTAGCGTCGTGAAGAGTCTGCAGGCGATAGAATCCGCCCAAGTGGTGATTCTAGTACTCGATGCCCAGCAGGGGATAACGGATCAGGACGCTGCGCTGTTGGGGGTGGTGGCCCAGTCCGGACGGGCCGTGGTGTTGGCGGTTAACAAGTGGGATGGTTTAACGGATGACCAGAGAACACAGACCCGGCGGGAACTCGACCGGCGCCTGTCGTTTCTGAGCTTCGCCGAGTGTCACATGATATCCGCATTGCATGGCAGCAAGGTGGGAGGGCTCCTCCCCGCGGTACTCAAGGCCTATCAATCGGCAATGGTTAAAGTTGCCACGCCTAAATTGACCCGGTTGTTGGAACAGGCCGTGCAGGCCCATCAACCCCCATTGGTCAGAGGCAGGCGCATCAAATTGCGATACGCCCATCAGGGGGGACACAATCCACCCCGATTCGTTATCCATGGTAATCAGACTCGCCATTTATCGGATACATATAAACGCTATTTGATGAATTACTTTGTTGAGGCGCTGCAGCTTCAAGGCACCCCGGTACGGCTGGAGTTTAGAACGGGTGAAAACCCCTACAGCGGTCGGCGCAATAAACTCACACCTCGTCAGCAATATAAGCGACAACGGATGTTACGTCATGTGAAAAGACGTTCGTGAACTGAGGGTTGCGACTCGATAGCGGCATACGGGGGATCTCAAGACGGGTGTACAATGTTTAGTTCA
>JBDLIZ010000223.1:0-7953 GCA_039714615.1 Pseudomonadota bacterium
TAAAACTTAAAACTTAAAACTTAAAACTTCAAACCGCGCAAGCTCTTGCTCCAGTGCCTGCTCCAGCGTGGCTGAGAGGTTAATTTTCACCCCCCGTGTTTTGCAAGACGAAGACAAGAAACGATGAATGGCAGAGGCTTACTATTCAGGCGGATACAGCATGAAGGATATAGCCACAAAGTTTAATGTGCACTATACGACGGTTAGCAGAGCGATAAAGAAAGCTGAAGAGAAATATGTATGATCGCAAGTGCCTTAGTTAAAAAACGTCAGCTTGTTGAACAAGACTATAGTGCAAACCATTTTGTTCTATGCTAAGTGGAAACAAGGAGCTTACATAAAGAGGCGATAGGATGAGATCTGGCATGCCAGGATGTAAACAGCTTAGTCCAGTGACATATTGCACAGGTGAGTGTTTGTTCGTACTCCTTCCCCGAGCCCCTGGAGAATATTGATCATGGTAGACCAGCAACCGGACAACCCAAACACTAGTGAGCAGAAGCAAGATTCGAAGTCCCTGTTTGATCTGGCTCGTAGCGCTGAAAAAGGAGGGCAAGCACATGAAGCACTGCAGCTCTATGATCAGATTGTCGACAAGTTCCAAGACAATGATGAGGCAGAAGAATTCGTTGCACTCTCACGTTCCCTGCGAGCATCCTTGTTAGACAAGATACAGTCACAAACTATGGGGCCTATGCAGATACTAATGGCTGTTGTGGTTGGTTTTGGTGTCTGGATTCTCATTGGCCTCGGGATCGCTGCCATTTTCAGCGTCGATATGCGCATATGGTGGTCCGAAAAATGGCATCTGGTCATCATTGTCAGTGTGGCTGTTCTGATCCTGCTTGGTATATCACGATGGCTCGAGCAGAAACTTGCCTTGCAGACCGAGAGTAAACGGAGGGCCGTACTCGCGTTTCTCATCGTGCCGCTCATCACGCTGGGCATGATGGCTGTGATTGCCCTCGGTGCGAGTCGTATGGCGCTGGCCTTGGAGTTGATCCTCATCTTGGTCGCTGCGTTGGTGCCGGCGGTGACTTACTATCTATTCATTGTTGTACGCCGCCCGAGCATATTCAATGAGTTCCTGGCAAATCTCAGCGGATTGGGCCTGCTTTCGCCACACCCAACCCGTCAGAAGTTGGAGAACGAGGAGGGCAATGTCTATGTCCACCTTGGATACGAGTCGCAAGAGGAGCGCCGCACGCGGGTAGACAGCTATTTTCAACGATTTGAATCGATCTATGGTCTTTTGAGGTTCGATGCTACGGATGATGATGCGATCAGCCGTTCCGACTTTGTGGCTAAGTTGCTCGATTCCATCGATCGAAAAACCCCAGAGTTGAGGATGCCTGAAGTCAATGTTCTCCTCACTGACATTTTTCGCGCGAATCTGGTCATCCCAATAGGTTTAGTGACCATACTCACGACGCTTGGCTGGCTGTTGACACTCCAGCCTGATCTCACCGCGGTGCTTGGGCAGTCAGATACGCCATCACAGACAAACAATGTCTCAGTGACACCATCGCAAGCGGATATGACCGGCATCCCAGGATCCAACAATCAGGGGGCATTGGTCGGTGCGGAAGATGAAACAGTTACGGGTGGTAGTCCGGACTCGAATGCCATTTCCATCTCTGCATCAGGATCGAACTCTACAGACACCCCGATCGCTGAGCTCGTGCCGACTTGGACGCCGGCCGGCTTCGCTTTTCTCGGGGCTTACTTCTTTGGTATTCAGATGATCTTCAGACGTTTTGTTCGCCGCGATCTCGGTCCGAATGCCTTCATGGCGTTTGCCAATCGAATTCTACTTGCCTGGATTGGGATATGGGTAGTGATGGCCATCTATATCCTGGTGCCAGAGGGCAATGCTGATGTGGTAAAACAGGCGCTTACCGATGTTGCTACCGGTCCACAGGAAGCATCTGGCGCTTGGCCACCCTGGATATATGGCCTTGCCTTCGTGCTGGGGGTGTTTCCACGTGTGCTCTGGCAGTTTTTGAGTGTATTCGCAACCAAGCTATTATTTGTCAAGTTGGTGATCCCTACGGTGGAACCAAAACAACCGCTTGTGGAACTCGACGGGCTCACCATCTGGCATGAGGCTCGTCTCGAGGAGGAAGATGTGGAGAACGTGCCAAACATGGCTACCGTCAATGTCGTCGATATTCTCCTACACACTCAGATACCGGCTGAACGCTTGGTGAGCTGGATCGATCAGGCGATCCTGTTTAGCGTGCTCGGTCCAGAACCGAAGGGAGATCAGGCCGGACGACGGGAAAAGCTGCGTAATCTGGGTGTCCGTAATGCCACGCAGATAATAGAGGCATGGAACGCTACCGTTGAAGAAAAGACCGCGTTGAAGACTGCACTGGGTGATGGCGCTGCGAATACCATAATCCGTTCCATTCAGATCGAGTCAAATTACAATACCGTGAAGGCTTGGCGCGAGTGTACAAAATATGACTAGGCGCACTCCCGGATAGAGTTTCTGGAGGAGAAGGCTAAGGTACCGGAGATCCCGGAGGGTTTATGTCTGCGGAGGATTACCCATTACTTAAACTGTTTTTCATTGATATAGGTATTGATGTCCAAGTAGGTGCCTGTGGACCATCCCACAAATGTAACTATGGATGTCACCAGGGAGATCCACAGTGGTTCCGCGGTGATCATCTCTGTGAAAAAGAGTCCGATACAACCCCCGACAAACCCTCCCATCCACTTGTAGCCAGAGGCAAAGAAGACCCAGAGTGGGACGAAGGTTACATCCTCTTCCTGAGCTTGTGGTTCGGGCATGGTTATGCACTCCTGTGTGATTGAGGGGAATATTTTGACAGAAAACCGTGAAATCCAATACACGTAAGGTATGTCAGGACAGGATTTGCTCCAACTCCTGTGCAGAGTAGCCGGCCTCCTCTCCGAATTCCTCTCTTAGGTCGATATCCGCAAGATTTCTGGCAGTAGTTTTGTTGTGGCCGCTGCCAAGATGGAATTCGTACCTGTCCCGCAGGTAACCGTGACGCTTCCATGCTTTTCTTTGGTCAATGGCCACTCTGCTTTTCTGTTGGGCAAAGAGGGATTTTGAGACGCCTTTACCCGGTTTTCTCTTTTTTATTTTCTTGGCTTTACACGCCTTGAGTTGGCGCATAAGGGCCTCGATTGTGCTTTTATGCTGTTTGAGTGCTCTCTCCAGCTGTTTGATTCTCTGTTTTAGATGCTGGGTGCCTGCCCGGCTTTCCAGGCTACCCGGTACCTGAGTCTTGTCTTTCTTCTTTAGCTTTTTCTTGTCTTTCTTTTTCATCATATTTATCAGATCAATGAAAGCAGGGCTTCAACAAGCATATTGTTGTCATAGTAAGGCGCGCTTTGTTTGCTGACGAGTCGGGCATCGATTATCCGAACGCCTAGCTCGTTCATGAGACTCCTGGATAAGGGGGATGGATATTTGCCCTGCTTGCTGTCCATAATAATGAAGTTGAGAAGCTTGTTATTCGGGCATTCTGCTCCGGCATCGCAGCGGAGCTGGTCGATCAGCCTGAGCACTGCCTGGTCCATCGTCATGCCGATCTGCTCAGGATCCTTGCCTAGATTGGGGATATAGACTTTTACGCCTGCGTTGACCGCAACCGCGGAACCAACGCCTGTAGGCAGCAGATTTGCGATCATGCTGGAATAAAAGCTGCCTGGTGGAAAACAGATCAACTCCGCTCTCTCTATCAGCTTCCGGTTTTTCTTGCGAATCTCTGATTTGGCGGGGACAAACTTCTCTTCCTGTTGGGTCAAAAACAGCCGTTTGATGGGAGAGTCCAGTGGGGCCACCTCCTTGCCGGTCAGCAAGTGTTGCCCGATGATACGCCTGCCGTCTTCCAGGTCGGCTCCCAGGTGGAGGTTGTCGTTGACAACCGCACGCACGGTGCCGAGCACCCCCAGCAGTTTGGCAACCAGAAAAATAATGGGGTCCAGATGGTTGTGGTTGTTGAGGTAACCGCCGGCAAGAATCAGATTGCCGATGCTCGCGCCGCGCAGGTCGAAGCCGGCAGGCTTCGCAGCCAGAAAATAGCCGATCTGATTGCGGATAAGCCGGCGCATTGGATTGGATATGGCCTCGATCAACAGATCCTTTCCCCTGTGCATCGCTTCGAGTTGCCGCAACAGCTGGTCATTGTTTTCGCTCTGCGGAAGGCGGTAGGTGAAGAGCTTATAGACTTCAGGATGACCGGTAACCGTCTCATCGGCCAGGGCCACCTGACGGCTCCGCAGGTCTCCTATGGAAGGCATGGAGAAGGCCTTGCGCAGCTTTGCTGAACTGCCGCCGGAATCGAATGGCGTGACCATGTGGGTGGAATTGTGGGTGTAGTTTTTCAGCACCTGGCTGGCACCATTCAGGGCAGTACCGCCGCTGAAGAACAGGATGCTGGGTCCCAGTTCCGGCACTTTTCGGTAACGGCTGAGACGGATAGGATCTGGTATATGCGCTGTACGGGTGACTCGGATAGAATTCATGGAAAATAGTTTACTATGCTTATTTATAGTTTAGTTGTTCGCTTAGTGACTGTTAGCAGGCCCTGTCATATCGCTAAAAAAACGGTTTACATGGGATGGCGTACATCCAGAGCTTAGATCAATGAAGAAGCGTAAGGCAAACGAAAAGTGTACCCGCTATCGGGGCAGGCGGTGGCTTCAGGTTGACCTTCCTGACGCCTGCCAGCCCTGGGAGTTGGGGAACAGAAAATCGATCCGCAAGGACCGTTATCACCGGGGTACCTGGCATGAAGAGCTGTGCGGGATTCTCCTGCGCAACCGCTGGAAATGGCCGCAACGGCTCATCTATTTCTTTTCGGATCTGCATGCGGATACGGATGCCTTTATCGCCTCACTGGTCGCTTCCGGTGGAATCAAAAAGACCGGACCGCGAGATAAGGATTTCAAACTGACCAAAGACGGTCGCAAGGCCCTTTTTATTATCGGTGGCGACTGCTTTGACAAGGGGCCCAGCAGCATACGGCTTTTACGCGCTATCCGTATGCTCATGGAACGCAAGGCTGACGTGCGTATTCTGGCGGGTAATCACGATGTTCGCATGATGCTGGGGATGAAGGCACTGGATCTGCAGCCGGACCCTCGCACCGACCATTTTTTTGTTCGCATGGGGCCAAAGGTGATCCCATTTCTGAAGGAGGTGTATGATCACTATCTGCAGGGAAAGTCATCCATCAGTGATCTGCCCGGTACTCGAGAGTGCCGGCGGAGGTTGTTCCCGCCAAAACGCTGGTTTGATGAATTTCCCCGGGTGGCCGGCTGGGTCATGCCGGATTCGGGTGTAGACCGCGAGATGAAGCGGCTGCGGATCAAGATGGATAGCTTCGAAGACGACTGTTTGCGTGCCGGGCTCTCTCTGCGCATGGCATATGCCGCCGCGAGAAAATGGCAGCAACTATTTCTGCACCCGAAAGGGGAGTTTTTCTGGTTTTACGATCAGATGCAGCTTGCCTACCGGGAGGCCTCCTTTCTCTTCATCCATGCGGGTCTCGATGATCAGATCGCCCAGATCGTTGATGAGGAAGGCGTCAAACATCTCAACCGGGAATTTCGCAACAAGGTGAAGAAGGACCTGTTCGATTTCTATTACAGTCCGCTGGCAAACACTATTCGCACTAAATATCGTGAGGTCGACAGACCATTGACACTTCGCGGGGTTGCGTCGGTTCGCCGCAGAAAAATCCATGCAATTGTGCATGGGCATCTGCATCTGCGGTACGGCCAGAGGATCACCCTCAGGAAAGGCATGCTAAATTTTGAGTGTGATTCAACCATTGATCGTAACACACGTGAGCGGAGCGGTGTCAGTGGTTACGGAGCGGCGGTAACCATTATCCAACCGAATGGTGTAGTGAAGGGGATCAGTGCCGATTATCCTTTCATCAAGGTATTTAAACCCTCGTTACTGGTAGGTGGTAAAGGGGTGTCGCGCTGACGGCACTCCTTTGCTTTTGTCTCCCAGCTATGCGGAGTAGCTCTTGCAACGGGCGGCAAGGGGAGAAACATACTGCTTTTTGTGGTCCGAGCCTTAGAAACTTCCTCGATTGATGGGTGTCATTACAAACGGATGTCGTTTGTTTGTATGCTGACATGCATTCCAAAAGAGACCGGAGTCCCCATGTTTCGTAATGCAGTAATCTTGACCCTTGGGCTTTTCCTGTTATTCCCGGCGGCAGCTCAGGAGCCATCCGGGCAAAAAGACCAGGTGTCCGGTATCACCGAGGCGCCCCCCGGGGGTGATTTTTCCCTGCACTCGAGCCAGGGGCCTTTTTCCCTGAAGGATCTTCGCGGCAAGGTGGTGCTGCTCTATTTCGGTTACACCAAATGCCCGGATGTCTGCCCCACCTCACTCGCTTTCATGACCCAGGCGTTGAATGAACTCGATGATGACGAGTTGAAAGATGTTCAGGGGGTATTCGTCAGCGTGGACCCCAAGCGGGATGACTTCGAGACCCTTGATGACTATCTTGCCTATTTTCATCCCAATTTAACGGGGGTCACAGGCAGCGACGCAGCGATTGCCGCGGCGGCGGCGCTGTACGGTGCCCAGTATTACGAAGTGGATCTCAAGGATTCAGCCTTTGGCTATGCGGTGAATCATTCCGCCGTGACCTACCTGATCGGCCCGGCAGGGGAGCTGCGTTTCATCTTTCCCCATGCTACCAATTCCTCGGTAATTCTCGAGGCGATTCGCTACCTGTTAGGCGGTAACTGAGCAACTAGATCGGATTTCTAACTCAAGTTTCGGAGTTCAATCGGGGAGCGGAGAGGGAGATAGCGTTTTGAGATACGCTATTAATACTCTCCCTGTACGCTCGACTGCGGCCTTCCATGGCCACAGACGCTCTCAAAACGCTATCTCCCTCTCCGCTTGATATCTCATTAGGAGTAGCTGAACTCCGAAACTTGAGTTCTAATCTGACACGGTAGGCGTACTCAACTTCCCGCTAAAACCATTCCGTCTCTGTTTCCTGCTTGACTGCTTTGTTCACCAGCTCCCGATGGTGTGAACAATATAGCGTTCTACAGCCTGATGCTGGAACAAACCATTCAAACTCCCGCTGAATTGCAGTTGATGCAGATCAATAACTATTTTGTAACTTACTGTTTGTTAGGGGATTGCATAAAACCACAATAATTGGCCTGGTTTATGCACAGAATAGGTCCGAATCAGCCACGTCGTTGGACAAAAACGTTTCGGCGATCTGATTCGACCGTCGGAACACCGATTTAAGCAAACTGACCTGGAGGAAATCCAATGGGTGTACGAGTCACAAAGGGGCGTACCCTCCTAGCCGCCGTGTTGGGGTTTGGGGTGGCATTCAGCGCTCAGGCTGCCGAGTATCCGGATATCGGACCCTTGACGCAGCTGAGGATCGATAAGACAAAGGCCGAACTGGGTAAACGCCTATTCTTCGATAAGCGCCTCTCAGGTGATGCCGCCGTCTCATGTGCCACATGCCATGTGCCGGAAAAGGGCTATGCAAGCAAAGAAGCGCTCTCACCCGGCTATCCGGGCAACGGCCACTTCCGGAATGCCTCTTCCCTGATCAATGTCGCACATCGAAAGGTGTGGAACTGGGATGGTCGGATCGGTACCAACCTGAACGATATGACCCGTGAGATGCTCACGGAAGACTACACCATGAATATGGATATGCGGATCATGCAGGAGCGTGTGAAGCAGGACCCCGTCTATGTGAAGATGTTCAAGGATGCGGGTTATGGGGAACCCTCCAACGGTTCCGTGCGTAAGGCGATCCCCGAATATCTGAAGACCCTGAACTCCAAGGGTTCCCCCTTCGATAAGGGCAGCATGTCTGCCTCCGCGAAAAATGGTATGCAGCTGTTCAAGGGCAAGGCCGGTTGCATCCAGTGCCACAACGGTCCGCTGCTGACCGATCAACAGGC
>JBDLIZ010000224.1:0-7944 GCA_039714615.1 Pseudomonadota bacterium
CCCGTCAAATGGTGGACTCTTGGATGATGTTCCCTCGTTGCTCCCTGATGGAAGGATGTGACCTGGCTTGTCTCGGTAGTTACCTAACGGGCCTCAGTCCGAAGCCTTCGGTGACTGGTATTGGTACCACTCCTCCAGTGAAACATCCCGGTGCAGGTAGCCGCCCGGCGGGGCATTCGGGCCACGGGCCACGGGCCACGCAGCGCACCACGTAATCCCTGTCTTCGCTCGGTTGCCGGTTACTGTTGGCGGCGGACTCACGCAGGGCGTAGGTCGGCATCGCCATGACCATGTTTTCGTCAACCAGGTAGGAGATCATTGAGGCTGGGGTGCGCGGCAGCAGCTTGCGCGCTGTCCAGCCTCCCGTGCCTGTCTCACCAGAGCACTATCCAGTTCCCGTTACAGCATCTCGCCCGGTAGGATGAATGCCGTGGCCAGGGATGGGCCACGGCAGTCCAGCGTCGACAGGGTCAGCACGGCTGGACCGGCTGCGTACGGCGAAAACCCGGTAGCCGCCGTAGATCGCACCAATGATCAGCAGGATCGCTATGGCAAAAAGGCAAGGATGATGGACATGATTCCTCGGCATTGGACGATCCCAATGATGGGTTTTTATAGGCCCATAACTGGAAATTATCGTACATGAGTTGCCCGCCCATATGGGTTGCAGCTATTTCGTTATCGCCCAGAAACGCCCTTCCATGGGGTGTTTCTGGAACAGAATCGAGCAATGGGGCTTGTAGGTGCCGCTTATGCAGCTTAAGAATGCAATATGCGATTATAAAAATCCTGCATATACAAAGACTTATTGTCTTTATAATGATGGTGCATCCATACACCATATTAGTTTCCGTCCTTTCTGGGCAGAAGCTGCTTAGAATGAGTTCTGACAATTGAAATTACATTCGAGCCTCTATTAACCCGAGTGCTGAGCTAGGTGCCCCATCACCTTGCTTCTTGATTTTACCTGCCTTGACGATTGTGCAATCGAGTTAGCGAGTTTTCATCGCTAAAAAAACGAAAACTGCCAACAACAAATGATGGAAGCGTGATCCAGTTCTCAATCACATAAAAATATTTGGGATATATTTCCCATATGCATATTGATCGATAAACACTGTCATTGCTCGCGTATGAAAGGCTGAAGACCGACGTCTTGTTCAGTGGCCTGGTAACCTGCGCGTTAGACATTTTAAATTAGCTATAATGAGAGGCTACTGATGAAAAATATCGTTATGTTTGTTCTTTTTCTGCTGCCAGTTACGGTCTTGGCGGCACCAGCAAAGAGGATTGAGGCCTGTATCGCTGGCGGAGGAGTGTGGGCCGATAAATCCTGTCATTATGTATCGGAGTATGACGAATGTACTCCCGCGACTCAATTTGTTGACTGCCAGGGAGGGACAACGTCCGCAACCGGGCCTGGTATCTGCGTGTTAGGCGAGACCGGCTACTACGTGTGTGATTACCTCTATCAACAGTCTTGTAAAAGAGATACGGACTGCACTGCGCTACTTGGTGTGGAAAACTCCGCATATGTGTGTTGTCATTCTGGCTCCATGTCGAAATGCATGAATTCCCTTTTATGCAGGTAAGTTAGTTACTTTAAGAGGGGACGGACCACAATTTAATTTACAGTCTCTTTGAACTCGCAGAGAAATCGTAGTCTGTCTCCCATGACCAAGGCATGACTCCATGCCTTGTTTTTCACAATAGACCTTCATATTTTCACTCAGGCAATCTTGATTCTTACGACATTCATCACCTCTAACTCAATCCCGGCAACCAGCTTGATTGCCGGATAGTAGGTCAGGTTGACCCGTTGGCCGGTGAGGCTCTTATATCGTCGTTTGCGTTTATAATTGAAGGGAACCTCATACCCCTCCACTAGTAGGGTGTTGACTATCCAATTCCCCTCATCCCGCTGTACATGGGAGGTCACCTTCAGCATTTCGGAGTGAACGAGTTTTGCGTGCTGTTTGAGCAGTTTTTCTGGTTCAGTTTGCATGACCTTATAATCCGCGGTCAGCCGCCCCATTCTGACAGTGGTGTACTGTCATCAAAAAATCAGTTGATAATGTTCCCTGATGGGTGAATGTGGTCTTACTCGTCTCGGTGGTCACCTGGCGGTCCTCAGTTCGAAGCCTTCGACAACTGGTAACGGTTCCACTCCTCCAGTGAAACGTCCCGGCGCACATAGCCGCCCGGCGGGGCATTCGGGCCGCGGGCCACGCAGCGTACCACGTAATCCCGGTATTCGGTCGGTTGCCGGTTGCTGTTGGCGGCGGGCCTGCTCAGGGAGTAGGTCGGCATCTCCATGCTCATGTTTTCGTCAACCAGGTAGGAGATTGTCGAGGCCGGGGCGCGCGGTAGCAGCTTGTGGCCCCCCGCCTTCCACAGCAGATAATTCTCCATCTCGCTGATCAGTGCCCAGTGGCCCTGGGGTGGATGGCCCTGGCAGCGGGCCTTTGCCGCCTTCAGCGAGGGCAGGGATGCGTCGGCTTCAAAGGCCAGCCACTCGCTCCACAGCATGCGGCTGTCTGTCTCATACCAGGCGGGCAGGGCGCCATCCACCAGCACCTGATACCAATGGTCCGACAGCCGCTTGGTGACGCTGAAGTTCAGCGGGCCATAAAAGCGGGCCTCCACCTGCTCGACGAAAGCCTGCTTTGCGCGCTGTTTGGCCTCCCGTGCCCGCCTGTCCAGCGCACGATCCAGTTCCCGATACAACATCTCACCCAGGAAGGTGAAGGTGCCGTGGCCAGGGATGGGCCACAGCAGTACCAGCGTCGACAGGGTTAGCGCGGCCAGACCGGCGCCGAGGACACGGCTGCGTACGGCGAACACACGGAAGACGCCGTAGGCCGCGCCAATGATCGCCAGGATCGCTATGGCGTAAAAGGCAAGGATGATGGACATGAATTCCTCGGGATGGGAAGGCCCCCTATGGTGGGTTTCTAATAGAGCCGTAGCTGGGTACTACCGTTGCTGGTTCACACGGTCCTCCGTGGTAACCCATACCTCAGGTAGGCATTCCCATGGGAGGACCGTGGGAACGATTGGAATCCAGAAAAAGCCGGACAGTAGTCAGGCCAGCCTCGAAATAATCCTTTGGTTTGATATGCTCGGGTATATTTTCAGTTTCGAGCAGCTGCAAAAGATCGCCACGGGTGTAATTGGGTTTCTGCGGGATCTGTCGCAGACGTTCGATTACCCTGTCCGCATGAGCGTCCCGCCAACTGCTGTCGACAGGAGAAAGCTGTTCCAGCAGCTCGTCAAGCGTTTGTCTGTAACGTTTCATTCACTACGCCTCCTTCTCCTCTCGAGGGGAGAAGGCTGGGATGAGGGGTGATTGCATGGCATCCAATGGTTAATATCCAATGATAAGATATTCCTGAACCTGTGATCGCTTGACGGCACTGTGGGTGCCGAAATGGTAGCGATGGGCGCGCTCGAAGACATCCACTGATCGCTTGTAGCGTCGCATGAGTTTCCTCAATTCAATGAGATCGGGATAGCCATTCGAAGAATAGGAGAGGACCAATGTGCTCTCCGCGAACTGGCGGAACATCTGGTCGAAGGCCTCGATTGCGGTACGGCGATAGGAGAAAGGCGTATAAGGCTTCTCGATCTTCTTTACTTTGGTCTCAGGCATGATTGACATCCCCTCCCAGTAGCAGGAGAGGCCTTCGAGAAAGTGGTAGCGCTTCATGTAGCAGTTATCGTCCGAACGCGGTACATAGGGGGGGTCCATATAGACCAGATCGGTAGGTTCTCCCTTCCAGTCGAATACATCACCATGGTGGGCTTTGTTCTGTTGGCCGTTATCGAAGGCAGCATCGTTATACACTGATACCTGCTCCAGAAAATGCTCTTTCAGCGTAAGACGTAAATCCCGTCGTCCATCCTTGTAGTGCTCAGGGTCACCGGCAATGGTGAAGACCCCTCGTGGCTGGTGCTTGACGCAGGAGCGGATCAGGGCGGCCAGGGCGATGGCCCGTTCGTACTCATTGGACAGCTTGCTGATGTTCCAGGAGATGCGATCCAGAAAGCGCAGGTCCTGCGGTGTGTAGAAGATTCCAGAGAAGGTTCTCTCGATGAACCGCTTATGTCGAGGGTCATAAGCCAGCAGCTCATTCAGACGTTCATTGGTCAGTTGCTGACCAGGATTTTCGATCAGAGCCTTTGAAACCGTGGTGCTGAGGTTGAGGAAGTCATTAGTTACCACCTGCTTGCCCATAGCCTTGAACAGATAGGCCACGCAGCCCGAACCGGAGAAGGCGTCAAATGCCGTGGTAAAATCTAGGTCGGAAAGGATCTTGTGAATCCAGGGTAACAGGCGATATTTACTGCCCATAAAACGCAGTTGCGGATATTGGTTGACTATGGCGGGATATCCATCGTCAAACAGCTCTTCCTGCGCCGGATCAGCGACGGGTTCGGCAGCATGAAGATCAGCCTGATCGTGCTGATCAATGCTTTCAGGGTAGTTAGTTTGGCTTGATGTACTCATGGTTATTGGTCTTAACGTTTATCTAATGAATAGAGTTTTAACCAATGAATTAAAAAACGTGGTCTCCAATTCTCATCGTCTCGAGCCTGGCCCCATTAACTCGAGTCAAGTGATACAATATAGGGGAGGTCATAATTAAGTATCAATCGCTTCGAGAATGAGGATTTACCCTTCCGATCCTTTCGCTGTGCGGCAGAGCGAAAAGTAAATAAACTGATAACAATGGATCATTCCTACTTAATTATTGATGACGCAGGGTGTAATCCCTTGCTTTTTCATGAATGGACCCACGGCCTCAGCACCAATTCGCTGACAATTTAAATATTTGGATCCATGGAGGACCGACAATGAATAAGAATATTTTCTCATCAAACTTAATTTTGATGGTGGTCGTGTTTTTTGCGTCAGGTATCGGATTTTCGTTTGCCGGGCCAGCACCGTTGGTGCCAGTCACGATCATACAACCCGATGGCAGAACACTGACAGTGCGTATGTTTGGCGATGAGTTCGGTCACTTCATCGAGACCCTCGAGGGTTACACGATAGTAAAAGACGATTGCGGTGTCTGGACTTACGCGCTCAGAGACAAGGACGGCCGCCTTGTTCCTTCGGGATGGTTGGTCGGGCGGGACAATCCGTCGGTTCTCGGTGTCGGCTTGCATCTGCGTCCCTCTGCAGAAGTGATGCTGGAAATAGAGCAAGAACGCAAAGCCTTCCGACAACGCCTGTCTGTTCCTAAACAAGTCAAGGATCGCAAGAGGAAGCAGATGAGCAAGGATGATGGGGCTTTGCTTTTACCCGGAGAAGACGCGTCCGTACTGGAAAATGCAGAATTAAGTTCTCTGGCACCCGCGACCTTGAAGATGGCGGTGCTGTTGATCGAGTTTCCAAGCCTGCACCACTCTTATGAGGTGCAGGAATTCGATGATCTGCTTTTTTCCACTGACACTTATACAACATCACCATGGGGAGCCCCCATGTACGGGAGCATGAACGACTACTTTCGTAATACCTCCTATGGTCAGTTTACCCTGACCGGCGATGTCTATCCGTGGGTGGAGGCAACGTTTGAAAAATCCTATTATAACGACGGCCACCGGAGCGAGCTGGTTGACGAGGCGGTGGAAAAATCAGGCGTGGATCCGAGCCAGTATGATGCTATCGCGGTCATCTACCCGGGGGTGTACAACTCAGGCGACCTGTGGCCACATATGTCCTACAGCAGTCATGGGCCCTACTACATGATGTCTGAAATCGGCTACCAGCAGGATTTTCCTGATGATCTGGCCAGTATTGGGACACACTGCCATGAGTTCGGTCACATCCTGGGACTGCCGGATCTTTATTCTGGCACCTGGTATATCGGCGCCTGGGACCTGATGTCTCATGGCGGGTCCGGTGGCGATGGCAGCACGCCTGAGCGACCGACACATCTGGGTGCGTGGAGCAAGGAGGAACTGGGTTGGGCCGTTCCTACCATCCTGACCGAGGGTGATTTCAGTGAGCTGACGCTGTCTCCGTGGAACGATTCCCCATTCCTCTACAAGGTAGTCTCGGAACGCTCCTATTTTCTGGTCACTTATCGGAAAAGTACCGGATACGATTTGTTGCTTCCCGAAGGAATGCTCATCTGGCATGTCAACCCGCATGGAGATTCGTGGACATCCACCGAGAATCGGCGTCTCGATCTGGAACGCGCCGACGCCGAGTACGGTTCTGCCGATTCAGGAGATCCCTTCCCGGGGTCCACAAACAACACGGCTTTCCGCTGCGCGACGCTGCCGGCCAGTACTGACGTGGACGGATCATGCTCGGCTGAAATCTTCAACATCGAACAGCTTGTTGACGCGATGAGTTTTGATGTGGCCGTGGACTGGCCCACGCCAGGACGTGGCATCACTGTTGACGGGGAGGGGGATTTCCCTGCCATCACCACCGCCATGACTGCAGCGCTTTCCGGCCAGTCGGTCATCGTGCCGCCGGGTCTATTTGAAGAGAAGCTCGTCGTGGAAGCGGGAGTCAATGCCATCGGGTCCGGGCCTGACCTGACCGTTCTGTCTCCGCTGGAGGATCCTGCATGGGAACACATGGTCACCCTGGATGACGCGTCTGTTTTTACCGGCTTCAGGGTCCTCTGCCCGACCTACCACGGTGACTCGGGCATTCGTCTCTATCAGAATGGAGGAACCACCGGCCTGGTGGCTAATAACGTGGTGGAAGCCTGTGCATACGGCATCGAGTTGCAGGTATCCAGCTTCGACCTAAGTGCCCGGGGCGACCGCCTCAGTGTGCTGAACAATATTCTATACGACAACAAGATGGGGCTTTACCTGACCAGCGCTGCCGAGGCGTACTTTGAAAATAATGTCCTTCTGGCCAATGACTACGGCATTTATTACCTTTCCGGACTGGCCGACGGCATCTCGGCGCAGACCGTTATCGATTTCAATAACTTTTTTGGCAGCATTACGGCTGATTATTACGGCTTCAAGGAAAAACTGGTGGCCGGTGACAACAACCTTTATCTGGATCCGCAGTTGATGGATGTGTTCAGTGGTGATTACACGCCAGAGCAGGATTCACCGTTGATCGATGCCGGCGACCCGGATCCGATGATGGCCGATATTGACGGCAGCCGCAACGACATCGGCGTTCTTGGCGGGCCTTATGCCGGCGGGGCGGCCTATGTGGCAGAGATCTGCTACGACGGTTTTGACAACGATGGCGATGGCGTTGTGGACGTAATTGATCCCGATTGTGCGGGCAGTTGTGTGCCTACCAGCAAGCAGGAGCAGAACAAGAAGTGTTCTGACGGCCTGGATAATGACTGTGACGGACTTATTGATGGTGATGATCCCGACTGCAGCGGTAGTTGTACGATTACCGATAATCCTGAGAGCAGCTGCAGCGACCGTATCGACAACGATTGCGACGGACTTGTCGATGGCGACGATACCGACTGCTCCGGTATCTGTGTGCCCACCAGTAAACGAGAGCAGAATGAGCGCTGTGTTGACGGCCTGGACAATGACTGCGACGGCTTCATTGACGGCGATGATCCCGACTGCAAGTGATTGCGTATAGTATCGGGGCCCTGTCGAGGGCTCCGATAATCGCTTGGGCCCACAAAATCAGCAGGAATAACAGGGGACAGAGGTCGGCTCTATTGACATGAACCATTATGTCTAACCTAGGGGGTAGGTTTCATGAAACTTGACAGTCGACTATTACGTTCATGTCACTTTATGAAAATTACGGTGACAGTTTACTAAACACACAAAATACATCAAACTGCACTCATGGTTCGATTACCACGCCTTGCTATTCCCGGTCACCCTAATCATGATGTGGCCCTGCGTGGCAAACGGCGTGCGTAAACCTTCTTTGGATATTTAGTAAACTGTCACCGTAATTGCAAACGTTCCCTAGTAAGT
>JBDLIZ010000225.1:0-7903 GCA_039714615.1 Pseudomonadota bacterium
GGCGAAGTCTGATCTTCGTCAGCCTTTTCCTGGCCTATCATGCGAATCGCACTGTGTTGATCGCGCTCTTTTCTTTTCCAGTTGCGGTGAGTTTTGTTATCAGTGGATTGTTGATCGATCCGAGTATTCCGAGTTCGGATAAACTGCAGTTGTACTCACTGATCATCGACCGTTTTGACCAGGTGTTCCAATACAGTATCGTGCTTTCGCTGCTGTTGGCGCTGGCTGTCGTGTTGCTGGGGTTGTTCAAGTATTTACTTGATCGTGTGAACGGTCAACGATCTATCGTTGCTGAAGAACTTGGTCACTAAGGAATTTCAAGAAGGAAGTGTGATGATATGAAGCAATTGACGAAGAAGCAACTGGTCGAATGTCTTTCTGATGAAACCAGCCTGACCTTGACTGAAGCAAAGCGGATGCTTGAAGGCTTGGTCAAACTCATGCATGACGAGTTATCGAACGGGCATGATTTCATCTTGCCGGGCATTGGTAAACTGAGTGTTCGGGAAAGAGCGGCCAGAACTGGACGTAACCCTCAAACGGGTGAGTCCATGATGATCGCTGCATGTAAGGCGGTGGTATTCAAATCGGCCAAGGGGTTGACTGATTCAGTCAACGGTTAGTTACTATTTTTGAGATGGAATAATGAGTATCAAGATTGTTATAACACGATTGTTAGTTTTTGCCGCTTTGGCGATAACCGGTGTATTGGCGGGATGCATGACGCTTGATACACCTGATTCCAAGTATGAGTTGACTCTAGAGGGTTTCAAAGAAGTCGGCAAGCCTGCGACCGTGACACAGGAAAGCACAGCGAGTGGGGAAGTAGTCAGCAGTGAAAAACAGCACAGTACGGATTGGACCAATAACAAGGATGGTGCTTGGGGTCGCTGCTGTCGCTATGGACGCGGAAAAGAACCTGACCCAATGAGAGGATTTGAATTTTTTTATCCGCTGGATGTGGATACTGCTTACTTGCGTATCAAGCGGGAGTTTGGTTTTACATCAAGACAGGACTACGCAGCCAACCCGGCAATGCAGGGTTGGATAGATAATAAATTTCTTCTACATGTGCGTTACGAGGCGACGCCGGGTGTGCATTACAAGATGCGAAATTTCATAGAACACGCTTACGGCAGTGAAGAGTCATCCAATACCATCGAGGTCGAGCTTTCCAAGGATGGTGCAAATCAGGTCAGTATTCGTGTTGCTTACTACTCCGGAAACACCAATGATCCCAAGGGGTATGAGGCCAGCCTCAAACAACGTATCGAAAATACGATCGGAAAGAGTTAGGTACATGCAATCCTCTGATGAGTCTGGCGCTGTTAAGGAAACAGCCCCACACTCATTAGATAAATAGATCTGGACGGAGATCGAATATGCCAAACTTAGTCATTGTAGAGTCACCCAACAAGTGCAAGAAGATACAGTCTTATCTGGGTGATGGATGGATCGTCAAGGCCTCCATGGGCCATGTACGGGATCTGCCACCGAAGGAAATGGGCGTGGATCTGCAAAGCTTTCAACCCCAGTATGTGGCCAATGCGCGTGGCGGTAAGGTGATTGCCGGCTTGAAGAAGCTGAGTCAATCCGCCAGCCAGGTCTACCTGGCCACCGACCCCGACCGTGAAGGCGAGGCGATTGCCTGGCATCTGCAGCAGGTCTTACGCCTGAAACACCCTAAACGAATCATTTTCAACGAGATCACAAAGAAAGCGGTGCAGAGCGCCGTACGTCAGGCCGGCAGCATCGATACCGATCTCGTGCATGCCCAGGAAGGCCGTCGAGTGCTCGACCGCCTGGTGGGCTATAGTGTCTCCCCTGCCCTGTCCAATGCCTACGGATCCTGGATTACCGCTGGAAGAGTCCAGTCTGTCGCGTTACGGATCGTGGTAGAGCGTGAGCTTGCGATTATGGACTTTAGGCAAACACCCTATGTGGAAGTCTTTTTGCATTTTGAGACGGACGATCTACACTGGTTGGCTCAGTGGGTGCCGGGTAATCTCCTGGCAGAAGGACAAAAACACTGGACTGACCGCGCCTTTGCCGAACAAGTGGCGACCATCACCGAGGTGGATGTACAAGCCATCGAGAAGACACAGCGGTCAAGACGGCCTCCACCACCCTTCATCACGTCATCTTTGCAGCAAGGTGCCTCCGTGGCGTTGAAGCTGTCGCCCAAGCGCTGTATGCAGGAGGCCCAACACCTGTTCGAGGAAGGTTTGATCACCTATCACCGGACGGATAATCCCAATCTGTCCGAGGAAGGCATCCAAGCGGTCATGGACTGGCTCAACAGCCATGGCTATGCCGATCATGTGGTTGACCAACCGAATACCTGGAAAGCGAAAGCCAATGCTCAGGAGGGCCATGAGGCAATACGTCCTACCTCGATCACGCAGACACCGGACCAGGTCAAAAATGACCTGACACCAGATCAGTCTCGGTTATATGAGTTGATCTGGAAGCGGACAGTGGCCAGCCAAATGAAAGTGGCGCGTTACCATGTCACGCAGATCAACCTGGCCTCCTCTGAGCCGATGGACGGTCAGCCTCTGCGATTTCTCGCCAAGGGTGAGCAGCAGGTTTATCCCGGTTGGCTGTTACTCAGTCAACGGGATGTCACGGAGGAATCCACGCAGGAGAACACTCAGCCATTGCCGACCCTCGAAGAGGGTCAACATCTGATCGCGCAAGCCGGGGAAGTCAAAGACAAACAGACCCAGCCACCGGCACGATACACCGAGGCCTCGCTGATCAAGAAGCTGGAGGCGGAGGGGATCGGCAGGCCTTCCACCTATGCCTCGATACTCGAAAACATCCTCAAGCGGGGTTACATCGCGGTTGAGAAACGCAAACTCCAGGCCGAGGAACTGGGTATCCTTATCGTCAAGATCTTGCGTGACCGTTTTCAGTTCATGGAGCTGGGTTATACCCGGAACATCGAATCCCAATTGGATGAAATTGCCGCCGGCCGGAATCAGTATGTGGGTGTGGTCAGCCAAGCCTATGCGGTACTCCAGCAGGAGCTGAGTGCCCTGGAGGGTCTGCAGATCGGTACGCAGGAAACTCATCATTGTCCCGAGTGCGGGAAACCCCTCAGACTGATCCAGAACAAGTTTTGGGGTTGTAGCGGCTATCCCGAGTGTCGTTACACCGCACCCAATGAGAACGGCCAGCCAGGCGCTCCCAGGGCGCGTGAGAAACAGGCCGTGGATACCACCTATCCCTGCAGTTGTGGGCAAGGCCACATGCAGCGCAGATCCTATCAAGGTAAGTTTTTCTGGGGTTGTTCCACCTATCCAAGCTGTAAGCAAACCCTGCCAGACAATCAAGGGGTTCCTGGCAGGAAAAAAACCGCACCTCCTGAGACTTCCGGTGCGGGTCTAACCTGCCCGACCTGTCAGTCAGGTCAACTGGTCAAACGGGTGGTTAAGAACGGTAAGAATGTCGGCAAGCCGTTTTATGGCTGTACGAATTTTCCGGATTGCAAACACTTTGCCTGGTGTCATTGAGGAGAGGATGGAATGGAATATTTGATTCGGTATCTTGGCATCGGTGGGATTGAAGAAAGTGGAACCCACCGAGGGCATCTGGAATCGTTGGAGGAACATATCGCAATGATCGAAGGACATGGGGGACATTCTCTGATGGCGAGCGAGGTCTACACCGGGTCCGTGGTGTATGAGTGTGGTGGTTTCGTCGTGAAAGAAACCTCAATCAATACAGATTAACTAATTCTTTGGAGTCGGGTCTGTGACCGAATCAATCATCACGAATATCGATGGATTGCCATTTGAAGAAGCAGTGGCCCATCACATGGCCAATGTCTTATCTCGGGAGACCGGGCGTCGTTATCAAGCGATACCTTGGCAAGGTGGTTATGGTGTGGAGGCCTTCAGAGCGGCTTACACAGCACCTGCATCGTTTGAACAGGATTTTGGTGAGCTGTATCTACGCCCAGCAATACGCAGTCAGTTATTGCCTTTACTGTTTGCGGCGTTGTTTTTCCTGGCCTCTCAGTCGATGGAACCGATCATGTTATTGTTCGGCCTGGACCATCTGCGCGTTCTGCTCTATGAGGTCATGGGTAGAACCTTTGCCTGGGAGCCGGTCATCCTGCTGTTTGGGCGATTGTCTTTTCTGGTGGGGCTGTTGATCTTGTTTCGAATCTTATACGCTTTGTACAGTCGAACCTACTTTATCGGTCCCAGGGGCGTGGAAGCGACCTTTGGAATTATCTCAAAGGATCAGACACGCATTGAGTTTAAACACATACGCGGGGTCAAGTTGCGTCAGGGTATTGTGGAGCGGTTGATCGGCTATGGCACCATCGAGATCGCGACCTCCGGTTCGGATGGCAGCGAGATCCGTTTCTTGTCGATCGCCAGGCCCAATAAGATCCTGGCGGTACTCAGAGAACGCGCCAAGGTTTTGGCTTGACAGGTGAGCGAAGAGATCAAGCAGTATCTGGTTCAGATGATCGGTCCTTCCGGTCTCGTTACAGTGAATGGGAAACCGCAGCAATTCATTGAGGAGGCTACGAGCCAACAGGAACTCGAAAAGCGACTGACAAAACAGAAGCTGGATGTCGATCCGGTGTTCGGTTCGAGTCTCTATGCGGGTCGCTTTGTGGGGTGTTGGATTCATATCCGGGAGTTGCCGGACCCACAGGAATCATTGGATTTAGAGGCTAAAGGTAAGGACTTCCAAGTTGAGGAGCATGGGATAACTCATCGCAGAGATTAAGGATGTACCTGATCTGCCGTAATCCTTTAATAATTCAGAGAGATGAAGGCTTGTTATATCGGTAACAGTTGACTATAGTCGAATTGATAAACCGCGCCTGACGGAATCAGGCAATAAGCTGGTCCTGGATCGTGCAATACCAGCCGGATTCTTCGGAATCCCGATCCACTCTCTTACCGGAAATAATTCCGGACCACGTTAAATTATCATTTAACCATCCTACCAACCCATTGGGGAAAATATCCCCATACGGGCGATGTTTCTCTTTTGGGTCTCAATCCTAAACAAGGAGAAACACCATGACTGACACTATCAATGAAAACCAATACTTTGACCTGGTTACCACCGGCATTGGCTATCTGAATCGCGCGCGTACCGTAACTCCTCAACAGGGTTCTCCTTACGAATGCGTTTCGATCGCTGCTCTACGGGGCCGTTCCGACAGTCCGAATTATTCCTATTTTGACTGTCGGGTGGTGGGTGCTGATGCGCTTGAGTTTATTAAAGCGCATAAAGACGCCATCAACGACCGCGACACCAAGGTATTGGTGCGTTTCAATGTCGGTGATGGTGAAGCAACGTCATACGAGGTCACCAGCGGTGAGAACAAGGGACAACGCCGGCACAACATCAAAGCCAGACTGTTGAAAATCACTTGGGCTAAGGTCGGTGATGAAGTGCTTGATCTGGGTCTGGATGACGCTCATGCAACGCCTGCAGATTCCAAAACCGAGACTCAGCAGCAGCCTTCTGGGGGCAACAAACCACGATCCTGGGAAGACACCATTGGAGATGTGGTGAAATTGTCTGGAGATGATCCCTTTTACGTGAGAAAGATGGCGCGTCTCAAAGCACTGGGGTATCAGTGGCACAGTGAGCGCCAGGAATGGCATAAGGCCGCATAATCCGGACACACCCATGGGACAGGCTCCCATGGGTGGAATTATCCGGGTTGCTTCGTGTATGCTATCCAGAACATCGATTGTCGAGTGGCCACTTCGCTAAAAGTGGCAAACCGAGTCGGTCCTGGATCATGCAATACCGGCCTAACCTGTTATTATGGATGATCAGGTTGTGATCCATCTGTATTCGTTCGCGGGTGTCTTTGCCGATCCGTCTTAATCTGGCCATAAGATATCCACTACGAATGCGTTGTGACCCATCTGTGGAGTCCTACCTTGAGGGATTGAAACCCGATTCTTCAAGGTAGGGCTCCGCAGTTCTACTTTGATTCCCTTGCAACACTCACCGGCTACCGTGGCCGGAAAAACACGCGCCCCTTTGTGCGGTTCATCCGTGCCCTGGTGTACTGGTCCGGACTCTTTCAGGACCAGGCGATGCGTTTTGGCGTATTGTATGAGTCAGTGATTGGAGACAGCAGACCGGACCCTGGCAGACGAAGGTTTGTGGACACGACGATCTCAATGGTTAGACAGAAAGCACCGCCCAGTGAACGGCGGGCTTTCTCAAAGCACCCTGCCCTGCAGGTGATTTTGAGAAAGCATAAAGCTTAACGATAGTGCTCCGCTGCGGCCTAAAGCAGCAAACCTGACCAGGCCCTGAATCATGCAATGCCTGGCGGTCCCCTCAGGGATCTGATTCATCACTCGATCCTTGTCTGGAATCAACCCCAGACGATGTTCACCGGGTCTGACGACAGACCTCAATCCATCCTTTACTAACCCACCCTGCCCATACGGCGCTTTCACCCGTATGGGCGAGCTCCTGCTTGGGCCTTTTTGATTCCTTCAGGAGAGCATCATGGTACGTATCAAAGGCCGTATGGTCGTCAATGTCATTAACGGCCGCAACGGTCAATTCAATGTGGCAACACTCTACTCCGAGATCGGAGATTATGTGGTCCGCTATGACGGTCTGGATGAATTCGACGCCGGCACCTATGAGGGCGAGTTCATCGTGCGGGAGACGGATATCCGTATCCGGGCCTTTGGCGTCGGCAAGATCATCGAGCCGGTGGCCTACCTCGAAGGACTGCAACTGTCTGAGGCGGATGAGTCAATGCAGGAATCCATTCCGGAAGCGATTCCCGATCCCGTCCACGAGGAAACGGATAAGCCAAAAAAACCCGCTACTCAACAGGTCGACCTGGAGAATAAGGCCGCCTCTGAAATAACGCCCATGGAGTTGAAGAAGCTGTTTGGTGAGGTTTGGCCGTTGGACGAGCAGGTCAGACTCGATCCGACCGTGGGACGCACGATTTTGCGGGCTCAGACCACGTACCTGAAATCTATTGGTTATAAGTACAACGCCAAAGAGCAGATCTGGATCAAGCGTCACTGATTATTTTCTATAAAACCCACACGGGGGATTTGACCCCCACCTGGGCTATTCCCCCATTTTTATACCAACTTGGAGGAAATGCCTGATGTCTAACGTTGCGCAATTAAACTTGCTGCCGGAATCTTCAAACCGGTTGTCACACTTGAAGGCGTCACAGTTGAGCCTGCCGGAGCAGGATCATCTGATTCTTCTGGCCCTGGATGTTTTGAGCCTGCGCTACCAACCCGGAGAGGTGATGGATTGTCCTGATAGGATGAGAGATTACTTGCGATTGCGATTCGGTGAGCTGGAGTACGAAATATTCTCGGTTGTCTTTTTGGATAACAGACATCGAATCATTCAGTTCGATGAGCTGTTTCGCGGAACCATCGATGGCTGCTCGGTACACTCACGTATCGTTGTACAGCGGGCATTGGAGTGTAACGCCGCAGCTGTGATTCTTGGACACAACCACCCTTCAGGCGTGGCTGAACCATCGAGCGCTGACAAGACGATCACGCACCGTCTGAAAGAGGCGTTGGCATTAGTCGATGTCAGAGTGCTTGATCACTTGATTGTCACAAGAGGATCGATCGTTTCCTTTGCGGAACGCGGACTTATATGAAGAATGAGGAAAGCAACGTGACCCAAGAAGAACACGCAAAGATTGAAACCACTATGAGGTGCGCGATATCTCGATTGATCGACAAATCAAGAGGCAATCAAATAAGTTTAGATGAAAAGATTGCAATGAAGCGAGAAGTAAAGCAACTCAACACTGAGTTAAAAAACCACTGCCTTAATTTCTTTGTGCTTACCACAGGGGAAGGAAGTAAGGCGACCTAACGCTTGTAAACGACAAACTGCTGCG